>NZ_BBCC01000087.1 GCF_001311845.1 Desulfosarcina cetonica JCM 12296
GGGCGAGGTCCCCAAAGCGTTCATCGTGTGCAACCACGCCGAACCGCCGTCGGATGAGAAGATTATCGCCTTCTGCCGAAAGCATTTGGCGGGTTATAAAATTCCCAGACGCATCGAACGGATCGACGAGCTGCCCAAAAACCCGTCCGGTAAGGTGTTGAAGAAGGTTTTACGGCAGCGGTCCTGACACTTTTTTAACATGCACCAACAGGAGAGAGATGATGAACACCCGACAGAATGATCCGGAACAGGAGAGGCGCACCATCCACCTCAAGGTCAACGACAAGGACTACGCCCTTGCCATCGGCGATACCGTGGGCGCAGTGGCGCCATCGGACACCCTGGCCCACACCCTCAGGGAAACCCTGGGGCTTACCGGAACCAAAATCAGTTGCGACCAAGGCTCCTGCGGAGCGTGCACGGTGATCATGAACGGCAAGTCGATTCTCTCCTGCATGACCCTGACCATCGAATGTGACGGCGCCCGGATCATCACCATTGAAGGATTGGCGGATCCCGCCACCGGCCAGTTGCATCCCCTGCAGCAGGCCTTTGTCGACAACAGCGCCTTTCAGTGTGGATTCTGCACCCCGGGCATCCTGATGAGCACCAAGGCGCTGGTGGATCAGAACCCGCACCCCACCCGGGATGCCATCCAACATGCGTTGTCCGGCCACTTCTGTCGCTGCATTTCGCATTATGAAGTGGTGGATGCCGTATGCCAGGCGACGACAACGGAGGGTGACCATGACTAACGGTTATCGATATATCGGCAAGGATACCGCTCGCAAGGATGCCCGGGACATCGTTACCGGGAAAGCCCGTTTTTTTGACGATATCAAAATTCCCGGCATGCTTTACGGCAAAGTGAAGCGGAGCCCCCATGCCCACGCCAATATCACCCGCATCGATACCGATCGGGCCCGCTGCATGCCCGGCGTGCGTGCCGTCCTGACGCACACGGACATTCCTCGCTGGGAATGGGGGATGCCCAAACACATTCCGATCCTGGACAGCAAGGTGCGCTTTGTGGGCGATGCCGTGGCCCTGGTGGCCGCCGACACCCCGGACATTGCCGAGGCCGCCCTGGACCTGATCAATGTGGAATACGAGCCGTTGCCGGCGGTCTATGACGTGGAAGCGGCCATGCAGATCGATACGTCGCCGATTTACGCGCAGTTTGCCCACAACACCTATCCCGACGAACCGCCCTCCTTCGAACCCGAGATGCTGGGCCACATCCGTATAGGGGATGTGCAAAAAGGGTTTGACGAGGCGGATTTCACCATCGAGGACACCTGCGGGTACGAAATTTTCCCCAATCCCCTGCCGCCCGAACCGCCCGGGTTCATCGCCACCTGGGAGACACCGGACTGCCTGACGGTCTATACCCCGTCCCAAAGCATCGCCCAGGTCCGGTTGATCGGCATCCCTTTTATCGGCATGGCCGACATCCGGGCCATCAGCACCCAGTGCGGCGGCAGTTACGGCACCAAGAACGCCAACCTGACCCCCATGGGCTATGCCGCCGTGCTGGCCAAAGCCACCGGCAAGCCGGTCAAGGTCTACTTTACCAAGGAAGAGCATTTCCACAGCTACTCCCTGCGATTGGGGTCCCGCGTGCGTGCCAGGGTCGGCATCAAGAAGGACGGCACCCTTTCGGCCATCAGTGGCGTGTGGATGGTCAACACCGGTTCGGGGTCGGAATCCGGGCCCTTGCAGATCGCCGTGGGACTCGGAGAAGTGCAACTGGTCCTGCGCTGCGCCAATTGGGATCTCAAAGGCAAGCTGGTCTGCACCAACCGCTCGCCCTCGGGTATCGTGCGCGGCTACGGCGGGCAGGAACTGGAAAGCTCGATCCTGCCGATCATCGGCCGTGCCATGGAAAAAGCCGGCATCAATCCGGTGGATTTTTTCAAGAAAAACAGCGTCAAGCCGGGCAACGGCTATTTCTGGCGCGAGGGGAAGTGGTGGACCTATCGGGGTATTGATTTCAACACGGCCATCGATAAAGGCGCGGCGACCTTCGGCTGGAAGGAGAAATGGAAGGGGTGGGGCAAACCGACGGCCATCCATGGCAACAAGCGCATCGGCGTCGGGGTGGGCGTCCACAGCAACGCCGACGTGGGTGAGGATTCCTCCGAAGCCACGGTCAAGCTCACGGCCGACGGGCGGGCCGTCGTTTACTGTTGCGTGTCCGAGGCCGGACTGGGCCAACGCAGCAGCCTGTGCAAGATGGCTGCGGAAGTACTGGACCTGCCCTTGGAACGGGTGACCCTCTCACCACCGGACACCCAGCTAAATCCCTTCGAGTTGGGTCTGGTGGGATCCCGCGGGACCTACGCCGTGGGCTCGGCGGTGATTGCCGCCGCAGAAGATGCCCGTAAAAAACTGCTTGAAATTGCCGCCCATCGATTTAAAAGCACCGCCGATCAGCTGGAGACCGAAAACGGCAAAATCTACATGGTCGGTCGCCCGGACAAGAAGCTTGCCTGGCACCGCATCATGGGCGTCTACCACTCCGTCACCGGAGAGGGACGGTTCGAGCCGGATTACTCGCTGTGCAACTTCTTGATGACCTTTGTGGAAGTGGAAGTGGATACCGAAACCGGTCAGGTGGTCCTCACCAGGATGGTCAATGCCACGGACGCCGGCCAGGTCATCGCCCCCAAGGTGCTCGAAGGCCAGCTTCACGGTGCGTTCGGGTCCGCCGGGCTGGATACCGCCTTGTTCGAGGAAACCGTTCTGGATGAAACCAGCGGGCGCATGCTCAACGGCAACATGGTGGATTACAAATGGCGGACCTTCGCCGATCTGCCTGACGTTAAGAATGTGATTCTGGAGACCCCCATGCCCAGCCACCGCTTCAAGGCCGTCGGCGTCGGCGAAATCGCCACCTCACCCGGCCCCAGCGCCGTGCTCATGGCGGTTTACAATGCCATCGGCACGCGTATCGCCAGTTATCCGGTGACGGCAACGAAGATCCTTAATGCCTTGGGAAAACGATAAAAGGGACAACACGCCATGCAACCATTCCAACACCAGGCGGCCACCAGCGTGGCCGACACCATCGCCATCCTTTCCACGCATAAAGGCCGCGCCAAATTGATGGCCGGCGGCACCGATCTTCTCGGCATTCTGAAAACCCGGGCAACGGTCGCCTATCCGAAGGTAGTGGTGAATATCAAGTCCATCGCCGGCCTGGACAAAATCCAGTCGGACGGCCAGGGTCTGTCCCTGGGTGCCTTGACCCGCCTGGCGGATATCGTCGATTCAGAGGTGATCCGGGACGCATATCCGATTCTCGCCGAGGCAGCCGCATCGGTGGCCATGCCCCAGATCCGCAATGTCGGCACCATCGGCGGCAACCTGGCCCAGGAAACCCGCTGCTGGTATTTCCGCTACCCGCATTCCATCGGCGGCCGCATCATGTGCAAGCGTAAAGGCGAGGCCGCCTGCCTGGCCGTCAAGGGGGACAACCGCTATCACGCCATTTTCGGTGGTAAAAAGTGTTTTGCCGTCTGCCCGTCGGACATGGCCGTGGCCCTGGCGGCCCTGGATGCCGAAATCCAAATCAGCGGTGCCAAGGGCCAGCGATCCGTGGCGGTGACGGGTTTCTATCATCCGCTGGGCAACGTGCTGGAAACAGATGAGATGATCACAGGAATAAAGGTCCCCCGCCCGGCGCCAAATAACCGGCAGGTATTCATCAAGCATCGGGTGCGCGATGCGATCGATTTCGCCACGGTCAGTGTGGGTCTGGTGGTCTCCATGGATGCAAAAACCGTTGCTGACGTCCGGGTTGTTCTGGGAGCCGTGGCTTCCGGGCCTTACCGGGCCACTGATGCGGAAGCGGCTTTGGTCGGCCGTAAGCTGGATCCGGCCGTCATCGAGAAAGCCGCCGAAGCCAGTGTGGCTGGCGCCGTGCCCCTGAGCGGCAATGCCTACAAGGTTGACATCACCAAAACGCTGGTGCGCCAAGCACTGCAGATCTGAAGACAGGCAACCCCAATGTTGCAACATTGGTATTGTGTTTAAAATAATCGACCGGGCGGCCCTGGGCTGTGATGAAGGCCGCCCCAAACGTTCAATCCAGTCTGACCTGCTTGTCCAGAAACGCCTCGATTTTTGGGAGAATCGGCGGCAGTGTTTCCCCATTGAGCAATTTCATAGCCAATTCCACGGTCTGGCGCACGGCCACCTCCAGGTAGAGCTTTCCGTACTCGGCATCGCCCGCCTGGGGACTGCCGAGATAGCCGAGCATGGCGCCCATCTGCTTGAAGGTGGTGTATCCGTCACGCATGCCCTTTTGCACGTCGATCCGGACCGGGGTGAGGCGGGCCGCCGCATCGGCCCTGAACAGCTCCGGTCGCCGATACCGGATGTAGGCGGCCTCCTTGGCATCGGCATGGATCTCGTAGCGCATGTCCAATCCCAGGGACTGACCGCGGGAAATGGCCGCGTTCTCGGCGCCGGCATACACCGTGCGGCTCAGGGTCTCGGCGATACGTCCCCCGGATTCATCTTCCACGGTTCGAATGGCCGACAAAATGGCCTTCATGTGCACCGGGTCCATGTGGTGATTAACGATCAAAAGATGGTCGAATCCGTGCCCGACCCAGGAGCGGCAGACGTCGACGACAACGTTTTTCAGCGTCGTCCCCCTGAGGGAAAGCGTGCCGGGAAAGTCCGCCGTGATGGCCGCGCAGCCCAGCGGCAAGGCCGGTGAGAGCACGATCGGCAGGCTCGGATCCATGGCATCCAATCGGGCCGCCGTTTGGGCGCGATGTCTGCGGCGGCAATGATGTCCGTGCCCAGCGGCAGATGGGTCCATGCTCCTCGATGGGGCTCAAGGGAATCATGACCAGGGCCCGCGAGCGGTCGAGCGTGTCCAGTTCCGTCCAGGTTATCGTTTCCAGGTTGACGATCATCGTTTCCCTCATCTTTTTCGGGGAGAGATTGATGTTGCTGCATCATGCGTGAAATCGGCTATATCGGATATGCCGGCGACATGGCAATAACCAACCGGCTTGCAAAAAGCATTTCAGATCTCCATATTCGATTCCATCCACGTAAAATGAGGAGGCTGCCATGCAAACGATTTTCCAAAAACTCATCCTTATCCTATTGGGTGCATCCCTAACCCTGACCGTCCTCTTCTTGACTGGCGCTACCAGCGTCGACCAGCCCTCCCAAATCGGCCGCTACCGGATGACCGCATTGATGCGCGGAAAATTCCCCGATGTGTTTGTCATCGATACGGTCACCGGTGTGGTCAAATGGGTCGGCAATGATGAGGGAAAGCCCTTTGATCAAATCAAAGGGCATTAGAAACGCAAAACCATTCAGATCTACGGCCCAACGTCTGAAAAGAAGTACAGGCTATGGGCATTCGCGGCATAGGTGTCATAGCTGAACCCGACCACCATGCTCCCATCGGCGCTGGGTGTAAACACCGCATAGGAATTGGCATTGGGAAAAGCGATTTTACGAATCTGCGCGTAAGTCAGGGCATCCATGACATAGAGATACTGGTCATAGGCGCTGCCATTGGTTCCGTAAAAAAGAGTACTATCCGGGCTGAAGCCCGCCACCTTGGGATACGTGCCGACATCCCACTCGCCGAAAACATGGGTCAGGTCACCGGCATCGAAATCGAAAATCGTATATCCGCTGCCATTTCCGCCACCACAGGGCAGAACCACATGCTCGCCATTCGGGCTGATGTTGATCGTGCGACCATTGCTCCCGGCGCTGATTTGCTGAACCAGGGCCAAGGCAGCGTCGCTGTATTGATATTTGTAGATCGTTGATGGGGAAAGGCCACTGGTGGCGGTGAACACATTGCCCGTGGAACCGTCAACCGCAATGGAACTGCCACCCACCGAGGTCTCCAGGAGAATTTCTCCGGATGTGACATCGATTATCGTCAGGTATGAACTGTAGTTGTTGGGGGAAAGAACAAACAGCAACCCGCGGTCCGGCGCAATGGCAATATCGCGTCCGGTCAGGCTAGCTGAAAAAGCCACCTGGGAAATCTCCTGGGTGGCCATGTCGACGACGGTGACATGGCTTGAAAATGCACTGACGATGTATACACAATCAGATACCGGTGAATAGGCCATGGCCACCGGTTGGGAATCCGGTAGAAGGATAGATGACACAATCGCCTGAGCAGTGGTGCTGATCGTGTATAATGCGGCGTGGTCTTGATCGATGGCATAGACGATGTCGGCGGGCCCACCGGCGACCATATCGCTGATCTTACCCAGTTCGATGGGCGAAGGTTCATCCGCGGGTTGAACATCGGTAAAAAAATACAGGGCGTGGCCGCTGTTGTTATAGGTATCGTAACTGAAAGCGACCACGACGGATCCATCGCTGTTGGGTGTCATCACCGCGTAGGCATCGGCCTCGGGGAATTCCAGCTTCCGAATTTCCCCATAGCTGGAAGCATCCATCACATACAAATAGTTGTCATAGGGGTCACCGTTGAGCCCATACAAAACACGGCCATCCGGGCTGAAGGCAGCCCATTTGGGGTAGGTTCCCACATCCCATTCGCCGAAAACACGATTCAGATCGGTGGCGTCGTAATCAAAGATGGTATAGCCATCCCCATTGCCACCGCCGCAGGGCAGAACCACATGACCGCCGTCCGGACTGATGGCAATCTCACGACCATTGCCGCCTGAGGTAATCTGCTGAACCGGTGTGAGCGTATCACCGGCGACGCTGTATTTATAAATCGTGGAGGGTGAAAGCCCACTATTGGCCGTAAAGAGCGTCTGGGTATTTTCATCCAGCGCCAATGAACTGCCACCAACGCTCGTCTCCAACAGGATGGCACCGGTATTGGCATCGATTATTGTCAGAAACGCATCGTAGCCGTTGGGTGACAAAACATACAAACGGCCCGATGATGGCGCCACGACGATATCCTGTCCCATGCCGGATAATGTTACGGGCAATTGGGAAAGGGTGGCCGTTGCGACATCGTAGACGGTAATCTTCCCGGTGCTGGCACTGACAATGTATAACCGGTTCGTGTCGGCGGCGTAGGCCATGGCAACGGGCTGGCTGTCCGGCAAGGCAATCGTATCGACAATCCGCTGGAGGCTGGTGCTGATGGCGTATAATTGTTGATGATCCTGATCGATGGCGAAAACCACATCCGGATTGTTGCCGGCAACCATATCGCTGATCTTTCCCAAAGCGGGGGCACTTTCTCCGATGGTCACCGTATAATCCTCGACCTCACCATAGGTGAAGGTTCCGCAGGAAGGTGGCAGCCCTCCCCATTTCATGGAAACACGCATTCGTGTGGTTCCGCCCAATGCCGAATCGGGGATGACAATCTGGCTGCTGATGGCTGCCCGTGAAGATTGCGCCAAGACCAGCTCCGTTGAGTCGAAAATCTCGTCCTGATTGAAATCGATCCAGATTCGCCAGTACTCCAAATAGGCACTGTAACGGAATCCGGGCACCAGGCTAACCGCATTTTCGCCGTAAGTCAGGGTAAACGTCTGGTCGGTGAAATCCGCGTATCCGCCATTGGCACCGGAAACGTTGGACGAATCTTCCATCGTGACGGTATCAATCCACTCGTAGGTGACAATTCTGCCATTGGAAGTACAGTAGTCGGCGACGGCTGGGCCGGCGAACAAGAAAAACCATAGTAGGGCACCGGCCAGAGCCGTCAGGGATTGGAGCGATCTTCGTTGAATCCGGATCATGCGTTCTCCTTTTTGTTAAAAATCATGCGGGATGGAAATGGCCACTTCGATTAAGGTTATTGCGGGATGGCAATCAGCAAATTTTATACCGAACGATCAAGAACGCCGCCTGGTTTCACCCCCCAGCGGAATAGCGGGTGCCCATCCAGAAAAAAAATCGTCGAAAATGGCAGCATACTCGTCAGCACCATCGACCATGGTAAAACCATAATGAAAATCATCATCAGGGTCGTATGAAAAAATGAACAGATCGTCTTTAACAAGGCGTTGCCCCGATCTGGCATTATGAAGAATGGAATCATACCGTGGGAGGAAAGAGAGAAGTCGTGTGGAATGCATTGTAAAAGAGATGGACGCCATTCGAAATGGGTAAGAAATGCAGCTACTGTACCAATTCATTCAATTATGTATTCTTCGGCGACGGTTCTGAAGTCAGGGGAATTTTCTATGGGCGAAGGCGGTTGCTCTCAATCGATCATTGTCATTTTTTTGACAATGACCGATAGAGGCGATTTTGGGCAGGGTTTCCAGAAACCCAAATTGCAGACCTCACATCCAACGAATAAAGGTTGCATCTTGGACCAGTGACTTTTATAGTTTGTCTTTGAGCATATGCCATAAAAATTCTTAACCCGATATGGGGTCTGTTCAGAAATTTGGGAAACTGGCCATTTCTGGATGAGCCCTGTCTCTGCCGCCAGGGAGGTCATCATGTATTTCACGCAAATCGCCGTTCCAGGTCTTGGGTGTTTCTCCTATGTCATCGGTTGCCCCAGAGCCAAAGCCATGGCCGTCGTCGATCCCAAACGGGATGTACAGGACTATCTGACCATTGCCCGGGAAGAGGGCATGCAGATCACCCATGTATTCAACACCCATGTGCATGCCGACCACGTCAGCGGCGACCAGGAATTGCGCCTGGCCACGGGCGCGGACATCTACATTCACGAAAGCGCGCCGGTGGAGTATCGCCATAAGGATCTCAAGGAGGGCGATGTCTTCGAACTGGGCGCCGCCAAGATCGAGATCCTGCATACTCCCGGCCACACCCCGAACTCCATCTCCCTTCTGGTCACCGACAAGGGCCGTTCCGAGGACCCCGAGATGCTGCTGACCGGCGACCTGCTCTTCGTCGGCGATATCGGCCGTCCCGACCTGCCCGGCGCCGAGATTCTCGATGAACAGGTGGAGAATTTATACAAGAGCCTCTATATCAAGCTGGCCGACTATCCGGACCACCTGGAAATCTATCCCGCCCATGGCGAGGGGTCCTTGTGCGGACGGGGCATGAGCGCCAAAAAGAGCTCCACCCTGGGATATGAACGCCGGGCCAACCCGATGCTGCAATTCCCCTCCCTTGAAGCATTCAAGACTGAAATGATGCGCGTCTTTCCCGTAAGGCCCAAGAGTTTTTCGCATATCATCGAAACCAATCTGAGGGGGGCCGCCACCCTCGATGCCTGTCCCATGGACAAACGCCTGACCGCCGGCCAGTTCGAGGAGATGCGCGCCGCCGGCGCCACGGTCATCGATACGCGTGATGCGGCGGCCTTCGGCGGGTTTCACATCCCCGGCAGCATCAACATCGGTTTCGAAAAGCAGTTGGCCAACTGGGTGGGAATGGTGGTGTCCCCCACGGCGGAAATCATTCTGGTGGTGGATGACCAGCCCGATTACGACCGCATGGTCACCGAACTGCATCGCATTGGGTATGATCTGATTTTCGGCTATCTTTCCGGTGGGATCATGGCCTGGTTGATGAGTGGGCGGCCGGTGGATCAGCTGGAACAGATTTCGCCCCATCAGTTGGCCGAGCAACTCAACGACGGACCGGTTCACCTGATCGATGTCCGCACCCCGGCCGAGTGGGCGGACACCCGGATTGCCCAGGCCAAGCACCTCCCCCTGGCCGATATCCTGGCCGGCCAATTGCCCGAGGGGCCCAAGGATGCGGTACTGGTGCTGCATTGCGGAAGCGGCTACCGTTCCAACATCGCGGCCAGCATCCTGCGCCAGGCCGGCTACACGCATGTCAAATCCATGGCCGGGGGGATTTTTGCCTGGTCCAACGCCGGATTTCCGACGATCACGGCATAGCGCCGGCCGGGAAAGCGCAATCCCTTCTGCTATTAAATAAAGGACTCTGGTGGAGGATGCGGGGAGGGTCTCAACCTTGGCCGATCGAGGCCCTCCCGGGCACGTTTTAGGTACGATGGATGGGCAAAGCCATCATTGTGGAGATGGGCGCCGACATCAAATGATTTTAATCGTTTTGGCGGCGTGACGCAATTCATCGCGAAAATCCGGATGGGCGATGTTAATCAGCGCCAGAGCCCGCTCGCGCATGGATTTGCCGCGCAGCTTGGCCACGCCGTATTCGGTGACCACATGGTCCACGTAATTTTTGTGGGTCGTCACACTGGCGCCGGGCGTCAGGACCGGAACGATTTTAGAGACCTGGCCCCCCTTGGCTGTGGATCGCTGGACGATAAAGCCCTTGCCTTCGGGACACATGGTCACACCCGTGGCGAAGTCTGCCTGCCCACCGCTTCCTCCCCAGATGACGGTGCCAATACTCTCAGATGCACACTGGCCGAAAAGGTCCACCTCGATGGTGCCGTTAATGCTGACCATCTTGTGGTTCTTGGCAATGACATGCGGATCGTTCGTATAGTTCACCGGATGCAGCTCGATCACCGGGTTGTTGTCGATATAATCGAAGAATTTTCGGGTTCCCTCGACGATGGTCGCCACGATCTTGCCCTTGTGAATGGTCTTCTTGCTGCCGTTGACCGCCCCGCTTTTCAGCAGTCCGATCACGTAATCACTGACCAGCTCCGTGTGAATCCCGAGGTCCTTTTTATGCTCCAGGAACTTGCAGACCGCTGCCGGGATTCCGCCGATCCCGACCTGCAGCGTGGAGCCGTCTTCGATAAGGTCGGCGATATAGGCACCGATGGTTTCGTCCATTTCGGTAATCTTGGGCATGGGCAACTCCACCATCGGTTCATCGCATTCGACGAGCAGATCGACCTGGGAGATGTGAATGGTGTTGTATCCGTTGGTGCGGGGCATGTTGGGATTGACTTCGACAATGATATGGCGCGCCTTTTCGATGGCGGCAGGCGTATAGTCACAGCCCAGGCCAAAGGTTAAATAACCATGCTCGTCCATGGGTGAAACCGTCATGACCAAGAGGTCGACGCGATCGCTATGTTTGATTTTTTCGGGAATATCACCGAAGTTCGAAGGCACATACGTGGCGTAGCCCTGCTTGACCAGCTCGCGCACCGGTCGGTGACAAAAAAGCATTCGATAAAAATATGCGGTGCAAATGAGGGCTCCATGTGGGTGTGCTTTCGCCGGGATAAAAACTGCCGAACGATGACCCCTTCGAGTTCTTCTTTCCGCTCGGCCAAGGCATTCCAGAAAACAATCGGTTCATTGGAAGCCGGTGGAGCCCAGATCACATCGCCGGACTTGACCACCTTGGCCGCTTCTTCGATGGTGACTTTCTTCTGACGGTACATTTCATTGATGCTTAACATGGCTGTACGTTACCTCCCCCGCTTTTTTTGTCCAATCGCAGATTCGATGACCCAGAATAGTTGGTTGTATATCAGGCTGCCGGTATGACAGTTACTCGGTTGCCGGTGCGCCGGCCATCAGGTCGATTTCAGCGGTATTCTTTCGATGCAGCATGAAGCCGGCCAGGCCGGCCAGGGCGCAGGAGACGACGTAGACGATGAACAGGATCGAAAAATCCTCCGCCCCCAAACCGCTTTTCAAATGCCCGGAACGGTCCAGAATGGCGCCGGCCAGGGGTTGGTACAAGGCGCTGCCGGCCATGGGGAAAACATATAAGAGACCGGTGGCGGTGCCGGCGATCTGGAGCGGAAAACGCTCCTTGACTGCGGCAAAGCACACCCCGGCCGGCCCGGCCCCCAACAGTCCGAACAGGGTGTTGAAGGTGTACAGTTCGATGACCGCCATGCTGCCGTTACGCAGGTAGATCCACAGGCAAAGCAGGGCCATGCCGGACATGCTGCCGCCCAGGATGCGGCTGTTGGACGGAAAGCGGGTGGCCAGCCAACCGAAGAGAAGCGGGCCGAAGATCCAACCGAAGGAGAAGATGTTGATGAAATTGCCGGCGGTGGTCTTGCTCATGCCGTACACCTGCATGAAGTAGGGCCCGGACCACAGGCCGGCGAAGCTGAACAGGATCGCGCCGTTGAAGAAGAACCAGACCGCCATGAGCCAAAAATCCAGGCTGCCCAGGATGGTGCCGAAGGATTGGCCGATGGGCATGCTCTTGACCGGGCCGGCCGGCGTACGGGTTGGTTCCACGGCGGGCAGGTTGAAATCCTGGGGCTTGTTGCGCACGAGCAGCCAAACCAGAATGGCCGTGGCGAAGGTCATGCCGGCAATCACCTGGAAGCTGCCCCGCCAGCCGATCTGCTCGCTCAGCCATCCCAGGGGTGAACCGGCCACCACACCGCCCAGGCCGGCCACGGAGATGACAATGGAGGTGGCCATGACATAGCGCTTGGTGGAGAACCAGGCGGTCAGGGCCTTGTAGCTGGGAACCAGCACGGCCGACAGGCCGAGGCCCACCAACACGCGGGCCATGAAGGCCGTCGTAACCGTGTCGGCCAGGGAGAAGAGCACCGAGCCGACGCTGGCCACGATCATGCAGATGGTCACCAACAGCCGCGGACCGAGCTTGTCGGCCAGTATGCCCGAGGGCACTTGCATGAGGCATAGGGGTAGAAGTAGGCCGAGGCCATCAACCCGGCCATGGCGCCGGTGGCGTTGAAACTCTGGATCAGATCCTGGGCCAGCACCGCCGGACACATGCGGTGCACGTAAACCATCAGGTAGGAAAACGAAAGCAATCCGATGATCACCCAGCGATAGGGGGATTCGTGGTACTCTGGATGACCGGAGGATTTGTCAACCGTTTGCCCCGAGCTGCCGGATAGGGGCGCTACCATTTTGTCCGCTGCATCCATGACGCCTTTTGCCTCCATGAAGACCTCCCACGTTGTGTCTCTGATGATCGGTTGATGGTTGGTGACCGCGTAATATCATGCAATTTGTTCCATATAGTGAACCGTTGTTTCACCATTCGAAATAATAAAACTAAACATCGTCTGTCAAGGAATAAATGCATGTGAACCAATATCACTTGGTCATCAATAGATTTGAATCCCCGGTGGTGTTCTTTAGCGTTGAAGACGCATCGGAGGCGATTGGAGGGGCGACCGTATCGGGTTCACGGAAAACAAAAAACAGAAGTGCAATGGGCTCGCTGGACACTGTCCTTGAACAAAATTCAGCGAATCCATCGATGACCGGTGGTACGTTCCATCTTGAGCGCGAACCGTCACAAGATCGCGTATACGTTAATCATCAACGCGACAAATGATTGACAACCGACACCAAAATCCTCAATTTAAGCTTGTTATTCAAATGAACGGAAACACGACCGCTCGAGATGCCCCGTGAGTCGTTGGCTTTCACGGCCAAGGGAGGCATCGCCGAGTCAACGAAAGGACCGGTATGCATTACGAAGGCAACATCATCCGTCCCCCCAGCGAGGCTAACAGTATTCTTCTGCAGGTGACCGTGGGATGCTCCCACAACAAGTGCACCTTCTGCGGGACTTACACCGGAGAGCGCTTTCGCATCAAATCCGACGACATCATCATGCAAGACATCGCCTTTGCGGCGAACTACTGCAAAAGGCAGCGCCGCGTCTTTCTCTGCGACGCGACGTGATGATCATCCCCCAGCGACGGCTGCTAAAAATTCTCACCGAAATTCGCCGTCAGTTGCCCTGGGTGACCCGGGTGGGCGTTTACGCCAACGCCAAGAGCCTGAAGATGAAAAGTGACGCGGAATTGCGCGAACTGCGTGAAAACGGCCTGGGCATCGCCTACATGGGGCTGGAAAGCGGTGACGATGTCACCCTCAAGGCGATCAACAAGGGGGCCACGGCCCAGCGCATGATCGACATGGGCCGCAAGGCCCGGGCCGCCGGGATCAAACTCTCCATCACGGTTCTGCTGGGCCTGGCCGGCCGGGAGCGCTCCCAGATTCATGCCCGCGAGACCGGCCGGGTTTTGTCAGCCATCGACCCGGAATACGTGGGCGCCCTCTCCCTGATGCTCGTTCCTGGCACGCCGCTCTACGACCAGTACCAGGCCGGCACCTTCACCCTGATCGAGCCGGACGAAATGCTCGCCGAGCTGCGCACCATGATCGCCGAAACCAATCAGACCCACGGCATGTTCCATGCCAACCATGCTTCCAATTACCTGCCCATCCGCGCCCGCATGCCCAAGGAGAAGGCCCAGACTCTGGCCCTGATCGACGAAGCTGGCGGGCAAGGTGGCCCTGCGACCGGAATGGATGCGCGCCCTGTAGACGATTTACCCCATCGGTCGGGAACGATTGAGGATTCTTCGACCGATGGGGACGGTCCGGGCCATCAAGCAAGCCGCCGCCTCCATCGGCATTCAACCTCGCAGGGCAACCCCATTTGGATTTCATCCCTCTTGTTGGTGTGATCAGAAGCCAGGTGTTTGGGATCAATCAATGCCAAATGCCAAAATCCAAATGTCAATTGAAGGCTGATATCGATTTTAAAGGGTCAGAATACCACCATTTGGCATTTTTCATTGGGTATTTGACATTCTTACAAGTTGCCACCATGAAAAAAGAGTAACAATAAACCAAATGCGGTTTCCCTGTTCAACCCCGCTAAAGTCCTTGATTCGATGCCGGATCTTTTGTATCAAGCCCCTTTAATGAAAGATCGGACGCCAATCATCCCATTTCCTTAAAGGAGCCGTCTTAAATGAGCAAGGGTACCGTAAAAAACCAATCAAGCATCGATGATCTTTGCATCAACACCATTCGCACCCTCTCCATGGATGCTGTTCAGAAGGCCAATTCCGGTCACCCAGGTGCCCCCATGGGGCTGGCACCAGCCGGTTACACCCTCTGGACACGGGTGCTCAAACACAACCCGAGCAATCCCGACTGGCCTGACCGCGACCGTTTCGTGCTCTCCGGCGGCCATGCCTCCATGCTGCTCTACAGCCTGCTCCACCTGACCGGTTACGACCTCAGCCTGGAAGAGATCCAGAACTTCCGCCAATGGGGCAGCAAGACCCCCGGTCATCCCGAATATGGCCACACGCCCGGTGTCGAGACCACCACCGGTCCCCTGGGTCAGGGATTTGCCAATGCCGTGGGCATGGCCATGGCCGAGCGCCACCTGGCCGCCTGTTTCAACCAGCCGGACCACGCCATCGTCGATCATTGCACCTACGTGATGTGCGGTGACGGCGATCTCATGGAAGGGGTGGCCTCCGAAGCGGCCTCCCTGGCGGGCCATTTGGGGCTGGGCAAGCTGATCTGCCTTTACGACGACAATGGAATTTCCATCGAAGGCAGCACCGACATCGCCTTTACCGAAAAAGTCGGCAAGCGTTTCGATGCCTACGGCTGGCAGGTGATTAAAGTAAAGGCTGGCAGCGATCCCGACGCCATTGAAAAAGCCCTGAAGGAAGCCAAGGCCGAGGCCGGCAAGCCCTCGATCATCATGCTCAAGACCCACATCGCCCACGGCAGCCCCCACAAGCAGGACAGTGCCGATGCCCACGGATCGCCATTGGGTGAGGAAGAAATCCAGCTGACCAAGGCCGCCCTAGGTTGGAAGGAGAAATCGCCTTTCGATATCCCAAAGAAAGCATTGGATAAATTCCGCAAATGCGTCAAAACCGGTGAGAAGGTCGAGGCCGGATGGAAAAGCACTTACCAGAAGTACACCAAGAAGTATCCGGAACTGGCCGATGCCTGGGTCAATGCCCTGACCCGCTTCATGCCCAAGGGATGGGAAAACCAACTTCCCCAGTTCACGCCCGATCAGTCCCCTGGCCACCCGCGCCGCATCGGGCAAGGTCCTCAATGCCGCGGCGGCTATTTTCCCCAGCCTGATGGGCGGCTCCGCCGACCTGGCGCCTTCCAACAAAACCTTTATCGACGGCAGCCCCGAATTCCAAAAAACCGACTACGCCGGTCGCAATATTCGTTTTGGCGTGCGTGAGTTCGCCATGGGTGCGATCATGTCGGGCATGTTCCTGCATGGCGGTGTACGGCCCTATGGCGGGACATTCCTGGTCTTCGCCGATTACATGCGCCCGGCCATCCGCGTGGCCGCCTTGATGAAACTGCCGGTAATCTACGTCTTCACTCACGACAGTGTCGCTGTCGGTGAAGATGGCCCCACCCATCAGCCGGTGGAACATCTGGCAGCCCTGCGCGCCATCCCCCACCTGACCGTCATTCGCCCGGCCGACGCCACGGAAACCGCGCAGGCTTGGCGAACCGCCATCGCCACCAACGACCATCCGGTGGCATTGATCCTGAGCCGGCAGAAGCTCCCCATCCTGGACGCCAAGACAACGGGCTGTGAATTGAGCAGAGGCGCCTATATTCTGTCAGACTGTCCTGGCAAACCCCAGATCATCCTCATCGCCACCGGCGCCGAAGTCCACATCACCCTGGCCGCCCAACAGCAACTGGCCGACCAGGGGATTGCCGCCCGGGTGGTCAACATGCCCTCCTGGGAACTTTTCGAAGCACAATCCCCGGCCTACCGGAGCCGGATTCTGCCCAAATCCGTCAAACACCGGATTGCCATTGAGGCGGGCATTTCCATGGGCTGGGAACAGTATATCGGGGATAGCGGCAAAATGATCGGTATCGATCACTTCGGCGCCTCCGCACCGGGCGGAATGGTTTTGGAAAAGTTCGGTTTCACCCCACAAGCGATTGTTGAAAGCGCCCTTCAGATGCTGAAGAAAGCCTGATACGGGTCGGTTCCGGCCGGCCCAGCGGCAAGCGGCGCGATTCATTCAAAGGCGGTTTGAAAAGTCAGACTTTTTGAACCGCCTTCTTATTTTTTCTGTTGAAATGCCGATATGCTTCCCTGGACAGTAAACCGTGTGACCCTGGCCCGTGTAAACAGGCTGGGTTATAATCCGCAATTGAATCGATAACGGACAATCCCAGGAGGGTATCAGTTGAAACCATCAATTTCGAGCGTATTGGTATTGTTACTGGCAATCCTGATCGCCGTGCCGACCCTGGCCGGCACCCGCGACGACTGCATCACCAAGTGCAAGGAAGCGGCGACATTCATCCAGGCGCAGGGTATCGATGCGGCCATCAAAGTCATCGACGACAAAAATGGCCGTTTCGTCTGGAACGACGGGGTCAGCTATGTCTTTCTGATGAACATGAAGCTTAAGATGCTGGCTCATCCGATCAAACCCGAGTTGACCAAAGCCGAAACCTTGATGGATGCCAAGGACATCAACGGGAAAGCGTTTTTCGTGGATTTTCTCAATGCTGCCCGAAAGGGGAAAGGCTGGACCCAGTATACCTGGCCGGTTCCCGGCATGGATGTCAACAAGCCCAAACACACCTTCATCTATCGGGTACCGGACACCGACTATTTCGTCGGCGCCGGTTTCTATGTCATGGAGCCCGGAGTATTCTATTAAGAAACGGCATTCCCAGACACAGGTTTGGAAATGCAAGACAACCGGCAACGGTCGAGAATGGCCGCTGCCGGTTGTCTTTGGCCAAAGGCAATCAGGCCAGGGTATTCACGGCGGAAAGGCTCCCATACGGGTATGGGCTGCCGCCATTACCGAACATCGCCGAGGTATCGGATGACGGATCTTCCTCGGCGCCCAGGGCAGCCATCTTCAGGTAGGTTTCGATGGCCGTCGATGTTGCCGACGACAAGGCGGAAACTTCGTCTTCGTCGGTGGTCGTCGCCTCTGGTGGCGGAGGCGGCGGTCCCTCGGGACGATTGGCTTCCAGCGCCGCCAGGGTTTCTTCTTCGCTGAGGACGCCGTCCCCATCCGTATCGTACGCTTCAATCAGGCTTTCCGCATCGATTTCCTCACCGGTGGCCTGGCTGATCATGTCGGCCAGCGTTTCTGCTTCGGTGGCGTCAATGCTACCGTCTTCATCCTCATCGGTATCACTGAAAATCTGCGACAAATCCATGCCGCCACCCGGCATTCCTTGTGCTGGCGGCGGTTCGGGACGGTAGTCTTCCATCACCGCCTGGGTTTCTTCTTCGCTGAGCACACCATCACCGTCTTCGTCGTAGGTGGAAAACAATTCTACCACATCGACATCTTCACCGGTGGCCGCACTGATCTTCTCGGCCAGCGCACTGAATTCACTCTCGTCAAGACCTCCACTGCCGTCTTCATCAACCTTGCCGAACATCTCACTTGGGCTGGGTCGACTTCGCATGGACGTCATGGCGTCCGTGTAATAACTGCTTGAACCGATACTACTGATGGACATGGGTTTTCTCCTTTAAGAAACAGTTTCGCGCAACCATTGCTCTGCCAGCGGCGCCTGGCGATCAGAGCATGATCACACACCAAAGAGGGTGGCAACCTCACCGGCACATTTGTGCTATCGACGTCTAAATATCTATCTTTATAAGGCTTTAGTAACTTCCGGTAACACTGCGTAACACGAATGGGCCGGTTTGTTGCGCGATGACGAAAAGGGGGAAGGGTCATTCGGCGGGAAGAATCGTATGATGGATGATGCCATTGAATCATCTAAGCAAACAATGCATCCTTCAGAAAATCACTGCTGGCATGGGGATTTATGATCAAATGCGCCGCATCCCGGCCCATCGCATCGAACACATCGAGATCGAATCGACACAATGCTTCCTTAATGGCTTGCCGGTCCGCCGGACTGGCGGTCGCCAGGCGCTGGGTGAATTCAACACTGTCGCGACCTGCCAGCTACCGAGAAAAGCAATCGTACTGGCAACCCGGCGCATACGGGATGAAAACGAGGCAAGATATCCAGCGATCAGCATGCCGGAATCCTTCAGTTGGCCTTCAAAATACGGCAGCAACGCTTGTCGGCGGATGTGGGGAAGGGTTTCGCGGCTAAGCCAGGCAACCGGATCTTCATTGCCGATGGCCGAAGCGAACTGATCGCTCAATGCCTGGTGACGCCCCTTGGCCACCGGTGCCAGCTGACCGTGGCGGTAGATGTCGATGCGGCGGGGATTGACCAACAGGTCACCCGCCGCCTGAAACTCGCAATGGTCGGCGTAGTCAGCGGCCTGTTTAAGCGTCAACTCGGCGATACGGGCCAGACTGAGCCAGTAGATCCGCGGATCCGACACCGTCAGGCGCTCAAGATCGGCAAGGCGTTTTTCGATGATCGCCTCATTGGGCAGCGCCGTCGCATCCTGGTTCAACTGGCGGTTGAACGCCAGCCAGGCATGGGGCATCCAAGCTGCGTGGGTGATGACGTCTGCTTTGCAGGCCGATGGGAAGGCTGCCGCTGGCATGGTTCTTCTCCCCTTAAAAAAGCGCAATCGCAGGCGACCGTTGCCGTGCCGTCTGCGGTTGCGCTGGTAAGATGAATGGATGGGGTACCAAAGAAGGGTTAACCCCTGCGTTAAATCTTCTCGATACACACCGCACAGGCCTTGTACTCGGCCGTCAGGGTCACGGGGTCAAAGGCCGCATGGGTCAACCAGTTGGCATTGCCGTCGCGGAAATGGAAGGCCATCCACACCATCCCCTCGGGCACCTCCGGGGTCACATTGGCCCGCACGGCCACCTCACCACGCCTGGACTTGACCCGAATGGTTTCGCCATCGGCCACGCCAATGCGATCTGCATCGGCAAAGGAGATATCGGCCGTCTCCTCGCCCAAAAGGTCGTTGAGCCCTTCGCAGCGACCGGTCTGGGTACGGGTATGGTAATGATACAGCCGCCGCCCGGTGCTGAGTACCAACGGGTAGTCCGCATCGGGCACCTCGGCCGGCGGGGTCCAGTCTGCCGGGGTGAAGCGCCCCTGGCCGCAGGTGAACGTCCCCCCCTTGTGCAGGTAGGTCGTTCCCGGATGCTCGACCGTGGGGCAGGGCCATTGCAGGCCGTCCCCTTCGATGCGGTAGTACTTGACGCCGCCCAGGTTGGGCGCCACCACCGAGATTTCGTCATCCCACAGTTCCTGCCCGCTGTCGGACGTCCAATCATGCCCCATGCGTTTGGCGATCTGCTTGAAGATCCACCAGTTGGGCTTGGAAATCCCCGGCGGTGGGCTGGCTGTACGCACCCGACTGACCCGGCGTTCACTGTTGGTAAAGGTCCCGTCATTCTCGCTCCAGGCGGCTGCTGGCAGCACCACGTGGGCGAAACGGGTGGTCTCGTTAAGAAAGATATCCTGCACGACCAGAAACTCGGCCGAGGCCAGTTCATGCTCGACCTTGTGGATATCCGGCTCGGTGTTGGCCATGTTCTCACCGAAAATGTAAAAGCCGCGGACCTTGCCATCCACCAGGCCTTCCATCATCTCGGGAATCATCAACCCCACTTTTTTGGACATGCCGGTGGTCTGCCAGGCATTCTCGAACTTCTCACAGGCCTTCTCGTCGGTCACGGCTGGTAGCCGGGGTAGACATTGGGCAGCGCGCCCATGTCACAGGCCCCCTGCACGTTGTTCTGGCCGCGCAACGGGTTGACCCCGCCCATCTCCACGCCCATGTTGCCCAGCAGCATCTGCAGGTTGGCAACGGACATGACGTTGTTCTTACCACAGGTATGTTCGGTGATCCCCAGGGTGTAGCAGGCCATCACCGGTTTGACCGACGCCAAAAGACGCGCCACTTCACGAATCGTTTCGGCAGCAATACCGCAGATGTCGACCACCTTTTCGGGCGGATAGGCCATCACGGTTTCCTTGAGTTGCTCGAAACCGGTGGTATGCTCCTTCACGAAGGCCTTGTCGTAAAGATCCTCCTCGATCAAAACATACATAATGGCGTTGAGCAGGGCGATATCACTGCCCACCTTGAGCGGCAGATGCATGTCGGCGAAGTCCACCAGCCGGTGTCGCCGTGGATCCACCACGATCAGCTTGGCACCGTTCATTACCGCATTTTTGAGGAAGGTCGAAGCCACCGGATGGGCCTCGGCCATGTTGGAACCGATGATCAGAAACATTTTGGCCCGTGCGAACTCGGCAAACGAGTTGGTCATGGCACCTGATCCAAACGTGGTCGCCAGCCCGGCGACCGTCGGCGCATGTCAAGTTCGGGCACAATGGTCGATGTTGTTGGTCTTGAACACCGCCCGGAAAAGTTTCTGCATCTGATAGGAATCTTCGTTGATGCTGCGGGCACAACTTACGCCGGCCAGGGCATCGGGACCGCTCTCTTCGATGATCTGCTTGAATTTGGCGGCCACCAGATCCAGGGCTTCGTCCCAGGAAGCTTCCCGGAAGGTCTCACCCTCGCGGATCAAGGGGGTCTTCAGACGTTCCTCGGAATAGATGAAATCGTATCCGAAACGGCCTTTGACACAAAGCCGGCCCTTGTTCGGCGAACCGTCTTCCACGCCGGTGACCTTGACAATACGACCATCCTGGACATGCAGCCAGAGCTGGCAACCCACACCGCAGTAGGGGCAGGTCGTGCGAATTTTTTCGGTTTTCCACGGCCGCCAGCTGAAGCGGGCCTTTTTCTCCGTCAGGGCGCCGGTGGGGCAGGCCTGGACGCATTCGCCGCAGAACACGCATTTGGAATCCTTGAGCGCCACATCGGTTCCCGCCACGATTTTGGCCTCGGCCCCCCGATAACCGAAGTTGATCGCCCGGTTGACCTGAACCTCGTTGCAGGCCTGAACACAGCGGCCACAAAGGATACAGCGCGAAAAATCACGCACGATCAGCGGATTGATCATCTCCATGGGGTAGCGGTTTTCCGTACGCGGATACTTGCCGCCTTCCACCTGATACTGGTAGGCCAGATCCTGGAGGCGACAATCCCCCCAGGCGGGACACAATTCATCGAATTGATCCGAAGCGGCGGCCTGCATCTGGAAATCGCTCCAATCTCCTTCCCGGCCGGATCCGATGGAACAATTATGGTTGCCCGAGGCCAGCAGCAATTCCAGGGTTTCGCGCCTGGACGCTACCACCTTGGGCGATTCGGTCAGTACTTCCATGCCGTTGGCCGCTGGCGTGCTGCATGAGGTCACCAGCGTGCGATACCCCTTGACCTCCACGACACAGATACGACAGGCACCCGTGGGCGAGGCCCCCTTTAAGTAACAAAGGGTTGGGATCGAGATGTCATTGTCCTCGGCAACCTGAAGAATGGTCTGCCCCGATTCGAAGGGAAACGGAGAGCCATTGATCGTTATGGTACCCTGGGCCATTACCTGCTCCTTATTTATAGTAGGTGGTTGCGGGTGGGTAAAATGCGAATCTTTATGCCACGTCTGGCATAACGTGTGTTGCTATTCGAAAATGGCTCGTTTGTCAATTGGTTTTAGCAATACAGCCGAGGCTGGCATCGGTCCGTCGGCGACCCGCAACGATCACATTTTAACACCGCCTCAACCGCCATCGGTTCTCTTTCCAGACCGGATCGAGGCTGTCTCAATGCTCAATTATTTTGAGACAAGTGCAATAATAACTCCGCATTGACAGAACTCCAATGCTGGGATATTCCATTGATTACACGCTATTTGGAATTTTATGGAACGGTCAGGACAACCGGCAATTTTTTTAAATCGGGAGACAGTGTATGTCAGTAAAAAAGTCTACCTTCAGCGTATGCGGCATGTGTACGGTCAGATGCCCCATCCAGGTTGAGACAGAAAATGGAGCCATCCAATTCATTCAGGGGAACCCCCATCTGGGCGGCATCAACGGTGCCCTATGTGCCCGCGGCGCAGCGGCAAAGCCCTGATCAATGACAGCGAACGTATTCAGCGGCCGATGATCCGGGTCGGCGACCGCGGCCAGGGCAACTGGAAAGCCATCAGTTGGGACGAAGCCCTGGATTACGCGGCCAGCCAGCTGAAAAAGGTTATCGATACCCATGGCGGCAAAAGCGTGCTCTTTTCCGACCGCGGCGGTCCTTTCCGCGATTTGCACCAGGCGTTCGTACGCGGTCTGGGGTCACCCAACTGGTGCAATCATGACGCTTCCTGCGCCCGCAACGTTCAACATGCCGCCCTATCGGTTTTCGGATTCGGTCGCAAGGATGTCTGCTATGACCTGAAAAACGCCCGTCATGTGGTTCTTCAGACCCGCAACATCTTCGAGGCGATCAATGTCAAGGAGGTCAATGACCTCATGACCGCCATGGAGAAAGGCTGCAAACTGACGGTCATCGATGTCCGCGCCAATATCACCGCCACCAAGGCCCACCGGTTCATGATGATTCGGCCGGGTTCGGATTATGCCCTCAACCTGGCGGTGATCCACACCCTGTTGAACCGCAATCTCTACGATTCTGCCTACGCCAACAAATGGATCAAGGACCTGGATGTCCTGGAGCAGTTCGTCAAGTCCTACACGCCTGAATGGGCCGAGCAGGAAACCGGTATCGCCGCCGACGAAATCGTGCGCTTCACCAAGGATCTGGCCAAGGATGCACCCGCAGTGATCTGGCATCCCGGATGGATGAACGCCCGTTACATGGATTCCTTTTATATGTCCCGGACAGTCTATATCATCAACGCGCTTCTGGGAACCATCGGTGCCAAGGGCGGCCTGCCCATGGCCAGCAAACCCGGCGACGTGGGGCGCAAGGGGCTGAAAAAGCTGGTTGACCGGGTCCCCAAAGCGACCGACAAACGCGCCGACGGTACCGGCTGGAAGTATGGCCATTTCGACACGGGCCCGGGGCTGCTCAATCTGGCGTTCGATGCCATCGAAAACGAGGATCCCTATCCGGTAAGGGCCTACATCGCCTACCGGCATGACCCCCTGATGGGCTTTCCCGATCCGGAACGGACCAAGCAGAAATGGGCCAAACTCGATTTTCTCATGTCGGTCAGTTTTACCTGGTCCGACACCGCCTGGCACTCCGATTTGGTACTGCCCCTCTCACCGTACCTGGAACGGGAATCGATCCTGGCCTGCAAGAACGGCCTCAATCCGTACTTCTTCACCCGTCGCCGGGCCGTCGAGCCGCGTTACGAGACCCGTGCCGACTGGGAAATCCTCTGCGGCCTGGCCAAACGCCTGGGTATCGATGCGTTGGCCTTCAATTCCATTGAAGAGATCTGGGACTACCAGCTCGACGGCACGGGGGTCAGTGTGGCCGACTTCGACGCCAAGGGATTTATCCAGCTGGGCGATGGCCCGCTTTACAAGTCGGAGCCCACCTTCAAGACGCCTTCGGGAAAAATCGAGATCATCAACGAGAAGTGGGAATCCCAGGGCGTGCCCTCGCTCAAGCCGTATGAGGGCACCCATCCCCCCGAAGGCCAATTCCGACTCACCTTCGGTCGTTGCGGGGTTCACACCCAGGGGCACACGCTCAACAACAGCCTGCTGTTCGAGCAGGTTCCCGAAAACACCCTGTGGATCAACAGCACCGCCGGTTCCCGGCTGGGACTGACGGACGGCGACATGGTCGAAATCAGCGGCAATGGCAAAGGCGGTCGCATGCGGGCCCGCCTGACCGAGTTGATTCACCCCGAGGCGGTTTTCATGCTCCACGGCTTCGGTCACCGGTTGCCCGTCGAAAGCCGGGCTTTTGGCAAGGGCGTGGCCGATCACGAGTTGATGTGCGGCGGTTTGGAAAAATGGGACCAGGGCGGCGGCGCCATCGCCATGCAGGAACATTTCGTTTCCGTGGCACGCTGCTAGCCGCAAATCCCTTATTCGCGAAAACAATGATCCCCCTTGACCGGCAATACCCGGTCAAGGGGGATCTCAATTTTGGACGGATGGCCGGCCTAAAAAGGGTCTACAGCTGAACGCCGGCGCGATGGGCGATCAGTTCACCGACGATACTCACGGCGATCTCCTCCGGCGTATCGGCGCCAATGGAAAGCCCGATGGGGGAATGCACCCGGGCGAGATCCGCCTCGGAAAAGCCCTCCTTGAGCAGGGCGGTGTAAATGGCGCTACGCTTGCGGCGGCTGCCGATCATCCCAATATACCCCGCGTTGGTCCTCAGCGCCTGAGCCAGGACGGTTTTGTCGTGCAGGTGCCCTCGGGTAACGATGATCACGAAGTCGTTCTGTCCCAGGGCGGTATCCGGTAGACAGTGGTTGAAATCCGCCAATACACGGACCTCCTGGGAATCGGGAAAACGCTCCGCATTGGCGTATTCCTTCCGGTCGTCGGCCACCGACACGCGGAAGCCCACCAGACTGGCCAGATGGGCCGTGGCCAAGGCCACATGGCCGGCGCCAAATAGATAGGCACCGCACACCTGCCCGGCCGGTTCAAGCACCATGAAGCCACCGGTCACCCGCAGGGTGCGGATCTCCGCCGAACGGGTGGCGGCAGCGGCGACCCGTTCGAGTTCGGTTTCTGAAAGGGGAAATGCCCCATCGATTTCCCCACGGGCCGACACCAGGCCATGGGTCACCTGACCGACACCGTCGCCGTCGGTCGACACCAGGGTCAAAAAGCAGCCTTTGCCCGCCGAGGCCAGCAGTTCACGCCATTGGGCAAACACGGCACCTTCACCGGCCCGGGGCGTGATGCAGTCCAACAACACCTCGGCCTGACCGCCGCAGATCATATCCATGCTGGCCACATTCT
>NZ_BBCC01000088.1 GCF_001311845.1 Desulfosarcina cetonica JCM 12296
CCCGGCGGCGAAGACGAACAGAGCCGGGCGCGTGGTGGGCGCCTCTACATCGACGACCGCCGTCACCGGCGTGGAGGCGACGCCGTTCGTGTTGGTCGCGATCAGTGAAATCTCCCGGCGCCCCGGAGCAAGACTGAAGCGGCGTCCCACCGTTCCGGGACCGGCGCCAGGGATGTCCGCCGGCCGCCCCTGGATCTCCTTGCCGTCGATGCGGTAGATGAACCGGCTCACACCGCCACCCTGGTCGATGATGCGTGCCTGGAAGACAAACTCGCCGGTGGAATTGCTTTTTACCGGTGAGAGAAGTTCCAGCTTGGGCGGCAGGCCGCCTTTGAGAACCTGCCGCACATCGCCGATCCTATCTGCAGCCGCTTTCAAGGCTACTTCACCGCCGGGACTGAACAGACCGGCGATGAGATCGTGGCGGTAAAACTGTTCGGTCAACTGCTCGGCGGCAACAAATTCTCCGGCCTTGTCCGCGCCCTGGTTGAGGTGGTAGCCGAAGATTTCCGATCCGCCGGGGGAGGCATCGAAGAACCCCTGGGGCGTCCAGGCGATCCAGCGCTTGCCGTCGGGGTGGACGAACAGGGCCAACACCTCGCGACCCTTGTCCACGGTGTACCAGCGCAGAGTGCCATCGCCCAGGGCCGCCACCACGTAGCGGCCGTCGGCGGTGATGTTGACCGCCCAAGCGACCGGAACGGGTACCTGCCAGCGGGGAGGCGTTACCGCATCATTGTAGAAGCGCACATACCAATCACAACCTATGACAAATCCCTGGCCCGAGGGGGCAAAGGCCAAGCTTATGGACCTTTCGTGAGGGCTGAGCTGCAAGGCCTGTCCATGTACTCGCGGGTTTTTTGTAGCTTTCCAATTGGCAGTGGATTCCTTGCCCGTTTTCGGTTCCCGCAGGTCGTTGATATCGGGCGCATCTATACTTAACTGGCCGTTGGCGATATCGAAGCGGGCGGTTTGCCAGGACCATGCGCCTGCCTCGCTCAGTGTCTTGTAGCCAAAAGCTACTGCCGAACCATCGATAGACAGACATAGCTTTTTCCAACTCTCCCGGAAGTCGAGGGTCTCGCCGCGGAGAATGAAGCGTTTACTACCGTCGGCATTGAATACACCAACGGCCGGGTCACAGGCACCGAAGGCTATCCTGCCGTCATCAAAAGCTTGCAGATCCAGGATGGTGTCGGTGGCCGCTTTCCAGCGTTGGGGCGCACCACGGCCCTTCTCAGGCCGTGCCAGGATCGGGCGCCAACCTGATTGATAACTGTAATAACCGGCGGTGTATAGAATACGTCCGTCGCGGGACCAGGCGACACTGTACATATTACCGTTGTCTATCCCTTCAGTGTCTGCGGCAAATTGCCACTTCAGGTCTTTATCTGAAAGCACATCTACGGCCGTGGAGTCTTCGAATACGACAGCTACCCGGCTGCCATCTGGTGAAAACCGGGCTGTATAAGGCTTTTTCCCACCGGGAACGGCCTTTTTTGCGACGATCTGGAATCGGTTGTTATACAATCGTACATTGCCGTCATAGCAGGTGGTAATCAGGCGGCCGGCAGGGTCGAAATCGACGGAATAGCTATTATCCCCATAGTCCTTGTCGGCAGAGATTTGATGCCAGTACTGGGTATCAAACACCCGCACGCCCTTGCTACCCCACAAGGCTGCGGCCAGATGACGGCCATCGGGTGAAAAACAGAGGTCACTCACCACTTCGGGAAGGGCTTCCAATCGTCGCAGAAGTTGGCCATCGCTACGGCTGAAAAGATAAATGGAAATTCTTCGATCCCATTCGTATCCGGTCCAGCCCCCGACGGCCACGGTGGTGCCATCCGGGGAGATGGCCACGGCGTAGATCTTGCCTTCGCTGCCCTCGGCCTGGGGCGGGCGCAGGACTTGCAGCAGCTTGCCTGTCTCCGCATCCCACACCCGAGCGGTCTTGTCATCTGACCCGGTGACGACAAAACGGCCATGGCGATCCACGGAAATCCGTCTGATCGTTGCCGTGTGCATACCGGTTTCGATGCGGGGCAGGGGATGGGTGGGCGGAGCGGCACCGGTTTTCAACGGAGCCGGTTTGACAGGGTTTTGAACGACTACCGGCGGTGCCGTAACGCAGGCACTGATCGTCAGGCACGCCAATACCATCACGGTCATGCGAAAAATCGACGGACGACGGTTCATGGAACGACCTCCATCAGGCGATGGCCAAGTCAAAAGGGAGTTGAGAAGAAAACGTGGAGAATTCAGCCCGCAGACGAGCTGCGCCTGGAACCCGAAAAGAACCTTTTATTTTGATAGGTTATATCCAATGGGGCAGCGATGTCAATGGATGCTGTGTTTGGCGATAAATATAATGTTCGGGAACTCATACGGTAGGATGAAAGAAAGCGGTGGGGAGGCACAACCGGCCTCCCCATGTTGAACAAACATCAAGCCGAATAGGAGAAGGTGAATTCGCCCGATTCGGTCCGTGTCTCCATCTTTTGCAGAAAGACCGACTGAACGGTCTGGACGGCGCTGCGGCTCAGATCGTCGGTCGGGGCGCCGGCCACGTTACCACCAGCGTAGCGGTTCAACAGGGCGTTGACCGAATCGGTCATTTGCCGCCGCCGGTTGCCGAAGCCATCGATCCGCTTGGCCATGTCGTCGGTCAGGTGGTCGATCCGGTTCATCAACTGATGCAGGCGGCCGTGGGCGGAGCGGTAGCGGTGGTTGCGGCCCTCTTGGGCCTGGGTGCTGAGGGATACTTGCTCCGTCTCACCATAGGTCGCCTGCCGTTCGTAGGCGAAGGCCGCATCGATCCCGGAGATGGTGTCCAGCGCCTTGAACAGCTCGCCGTCCTTGGCCATTTCTTGAAGATCCCCGGCAAGAAAGTCCTCGATCATGCCGCCGATGGCCGCCATGGCCTCGCGGATATCCGCCAGTTCCTCTGCATTGAGATCGCCGTCCACCGCGATGGTCATGTCCTGGCTGTCGGAATAGGCCAGGTAGGCCGTCTGGGTCGATGTGCGCTGTCCGTTTTCGACAGCTTGGCGGCTGTAGGTACCGGCTTTTATGGTCAGTGCCGAGGCCAGGTTGATGGTGACCGTATCCCCCTCGGCGGTGGTGATGGTCAGATCGGTGTCAAGGGTCTGGGACAGGGATCCGGCTTTTGTCTGCTCCGCCGTGTCGCTTCTGCTGCTGGCGAAGGGCCCGTTTGGGAACGGGGAAAATGAATTGGGGGTCAAGATCGGGTTCATTCTAAACGCCTCCTTTGTGAATTTTCTGTAACTAAACATATCGTCCATCGCGGAGGCGACTTTAGCGGCGGTTTGAAACGTCCAAACAGCCGCTCAGTGGGCTTCGGCCCAGTTTTGCCCGCAGGCCATGTTGACCTTCAGGGGCACGGCCAGGTCCCAGACCCCTTCCATCTTCCGGCGCACCAGGGCCTGGGCCGCCTCGAGCTCCTCGGGCGGAACCTCGAAGATGATTTCGTCATGCACGGAAAGCAGCATGGCGGTCTGCATGCGATTTTCCCGCAGGGCGCGATTTACATGGATCATGGCCAGCTTGATCAGATCCGCGGCCGTTCCCTGGATCGGGGTGTTGATGGCGGTGCGTTCGGCAAACTGGCGCACGGTACGATTGCTGCTGGTGATGTCGGGCAGCTGCCGGATGCGGCCAAGCAAGGTGCTGGTCTTGTGGGTCTCGTAGGCCGTCTGGATGGTGCGGTCGATAAATGCCTTGACGCCCTGGTAGCGGGTAAAATAGTGATCGATATAGGTTTGCGCCATCTTGTTGCTGATATCCAGTTCCCGGGCCAGACCAAAGGCGCTCATGCCGTAGATGATGCCGAAATTGATTGCCTTGGCCTGGCGGCGCAACTCGTCGGTGACCATCTGGGGGAACACCTGGAATACCTCGGTGGCCGTGCGGGTGTGGATATCCTCGTCCTCCTTGAAGGACTGGATGAGAATCGGATCCTCCGAACAGTGGGCCAGGATGCGCAGTTCGATCTGGGAGTAATCCGCCGAGAGCAGTTGCCAGCCGCTACGCGGAATGAAGGCCTTGCGGATTTCGCGCCCCTCTTCGGTGCGGATGGGGATATTCTGCAGGTTGGGATCGCTGCTGCTCAGCCGGCCGGTGGCCGCCACGGTCTGGTTGAAGGAGGTGTGGATGCGGCCCGTTTTCGGATGGATCAGCTCCAGGAGGCGTCGGCATAGGTCGATTTCAATTTGGCCAGGGTGCGATGGCGCAGGACCAGGGCCGGCAGTTTATGGCTGCGGGCCAGGGTCGTGAGGACTTCCACGTCGGTGGAGTAGCCGGTCTTCTTCTTGGTTTTCTTCTGCACCGGCAGTTTGAGTTTCTCGAAGAGAATGGTACCCAACTGCTGGGAGGAGTTGATATTGAAGGACTCTCCGGCCAGGGCATGGATGTCGCGTTCCAGTTGCTCCAGTTGCCCGGCAAAGGATTTGGACAGCTCGTGCAGCTTGTCCCGGTCCACGCAGATACCCGTCATTTCCATTTCCAGCAGTACCGGCACAAGGGGCATCTCCACCGTGTTCATGAGCTCGGTCAATCCGTCCGTTTCCAATTGCGGGACGAACACTTCATAGGCCGACAGGGTGATGTCGGCATCCTCGCTGGCGTAGGGAACCGCCTTTTCAATGAGGACCTGGTCGAAGGTGACCGCGTTTTTGCCTTTCCCGGCAACCTCTTCGTAGCGGATGTTTTTGTGGCCGAGGTAGTCCAGGGCAATCTGATCCAGGCCATGGGCGCGTTTGCCCGGATTGAGCAGGTACGAGGCGATCATCGTGTCGAATCCCACACCGGCCAGGTCCATGTCGTGGCGGCGTAGTACCATCCAGTCATACTTGATGTTCTGCCCGATTTTTTCGATGGCGGGGTCGGCCAGAATCGGACCCAAGCGTTCCTGAACGACTTTCAGCGGTAATTGTTCAGGCACGCCGAGGTAGTTGTGGCCCACGGGGAGATACCACGCCTCGCCGGGTTTGACCGAAAAGGAGAGCCCCACCAGGCGCGCCAGCATGGGATCCTGGGAGGTGGTCTCGGTGTCCAGGGCGAATCGCCGGGCCTGGGAGAGAAGCCGGAACAGCCGGTCCAGCGCATCCGTGTCCATGATGGCCGTGTAGTGCCGTTCAATGGCGCTGTCCGCCTTGGCATATTCCTGCTGTAGCTGCCGGAATTCCAGTTCGGCAAACAGGTGGGTGAGGGCCTCGTCGTCGGCGTCCTGGGATTCCAGCTGCGCCGGATCGAAGGTGATCGGCGCGTTTTTATCGATGGTGACCAGCTCGCGGCTCAAGAGGGCCTGCTCCTTGAACGTGATCAGGTTCTCGCGCTGTTTTTTGGCCTTGATCGTATCGATGCCATCGTAAACACCCGCCATGCTGCCGAAAGACTGGATCAGCTTGACCGCCGTCTTCTGGCCGATGCCGGGAACCCCGGGCACGTTGTCGGCCGTGTCACCGGAAAACCCCATGACATCGATCATCTGTCCGGGCGTGAGCCCGAACGCGTCGTTGATGGCCACAGTCGATGATTTTGTCCTTCATGGGGTCCCAGATGGTGCAATCCGGCGTGACCAGCTGCATGAAATCCTTATCGCCGGTGACCATCACCACGCGGAACCCATGGGCCTCGGCCTGTTGCGCGAGGGTGCCGATGAGGTCGTCGGCCTCGTATCCGGCCATCTCGAACACCGGGATGTTGAAGGCCTCGGTCACCTTGCGGATCCAGGGCAGTTGCTGGACCAGATCGTCGGGCATGGGCGGCCGGTTGGCCTTGTAATCGGCAAAGCGTTCATGCCGGAAGGTGGGACCCTTGGCATCGAAGAACATGGCCACATGGCTCGGATGGCGGTCGGCCATCAGTTTGATCAGCATGCGCGTGAATCCGAAGGTTGCATTGGTGGGCAGGCCGCTGCTGTTGGCCAATCCCCTGACGGCATGGTAGGCCCGGTAAATATAGGCGCTGCCGTCGATCAGGTAGAGGGTTGGCATTTTATCTGTTGGCCGCTCGTCGGTTGGCGTTGACACGGGTGTGCTCCTGATTTACGTATTAACGTTTCCATGTGATGGACGCATGGTACCGTACCATTTCATCATTAAAACAACAAGACGACCGCCGATTAGGGCTGAACCATGAATGACACTGCTTCCACCCCGACCTCCCGCCGCCGACGGCGGCAAAAAGTTCCGAAAATTTGCCACTGCTGCACGCGAGAGGTCCCCTTCTGCTGGACCTGCCGCCGTTGCGGATTCATGATGTGCCAGGATTGCATGTATGAGAACGTGTGGGGCCTCTCCTGCAACGGAATCACCTGGCAATGCCCGGACTGCGGTGAACTCAACGGGTTTGGGAATCAGTAGATGCCCGCCCGCCATCTGAAGTCCGACATCCTGTTTCTGATTACCGCCATCATCTGGGGCTTTGCCTTTGTCGCCCAGCGAATCGGCATGGACCATGTGGGGCCGTTTACCTTCAACGGGCTTCGTTTTTTTCTGGGCGCCATGGTGCTTCTGCCGTTTATCCTGCACGGTCGCCGGCGGTCTTCCTGCCAGCCGGAAAACACCCCTTCCAATGATTGGCGCAGCCTGGTCGGGTATGGCGGCCTGGCCGGCTTGGCGCTTTTTGGCGGCGCCTCCTTGCAGCAGGTGGGCCTTGTTTACACCACCGCCGGAAAAGCGGGGTTCATCACCGGGTTGTATGTGGTGATCGTTCCCATCATGGGGCTGTTATGGCGCCAGCACACCCATGCCGGCACCTGGCTGGGCGCGCTGATGGCCGCCAGCGGGCTTTATCTGCTCAGCATTAAAGCGGATTTGACGATTTCGTTCGGGGATTTTTTGGTACTGATGGGTGCGCTGTTGTGGGCCGCCCATATTCACCTGATCGGCTGGGTGTCGCCCAGGACCAACGCCCTGCCGCTGGCCTTCGTCCAGTTCTTGGTATGCGCCATGGCCAGCCTGGCGACCGCCTGGGCCGTTGAAAGTGTCGGATGGGCCGATCTGGTTGCGCCGCACCGGCGATCCTGTACGGCGGCATGCTTTCCGTTGGCGTGGCCTACACCCTCCAGGTGGTGGCTCAGCGTGATGCCCACCCGGCCCACGCCGCCATTTTGCTCAGCCTGGAGTCGGTCTTCGCCGCGGTGGGGGGCTGGTTGATCCTGGGCGAAGTGATGTCCGCGCGGGCCATGCTTGGCTGTCTGCTGATGTTTGCCGGGATGCTGGTTTCCCAACTCTACGGACTGGTAGCGGCGGGGCTGACGCGGAGCACGGCCTGACCCCCTGCCGGCCGTGGATTCCGGCGAATGGATGACACCGCGCTTTTCAAACCGCCGCTTCGTGCCAATGACCGATCTTCTGCCCTTTTACGGGTTCGTTCTGTCGCTGTCAACCTACCCCCGCACAGATGGCCGCCGCCGCTGATTCGATAGACAGGGTACCGGTGTTCAGGACCATGTCGTAGTGGTTCGGATCACCGATATCACTGTGGAAATACTTGCGCACGAAGGCCTTGCGGTCGGACTCGGTACGCAGCACCCGGCGTTTGGCGTCGTTTTGGGAAACGCCGTAGGTTTCGGCAACCCGGCTGATGCGACGCTCCAGGGCGCGATGATGCGAACCCGGAAGCGCGACTCCGGGGGCAGGATGAAATTCGCACCGCGTCCCACGATGATGGCCCCTCCATGCCGCCCGATGGTGCCGACGACCTTCATCAGGACGTGCAGGACTTCATCCGGCCAGAGATGACGTTCGCTGATGGCGGCCGATACCCAATCCTCGATCATGGAAACCCCCCGCTCATCCAGGGTACGGATCACCCTTGTCGAGGTGTCTGCGTTTTGGGCCATGGCATTGATGATTTTGTTGTCAAACAGATCCAGCCCGAGCCGGTCGGCAACGGCCTGGGCCACCGGCCGTCCGCCACTGCCGGGTTCCCTGGAGAGGGTGATGACCGGCATGGTTTTGGCTTCGGCCTTTTCTTTCCTGAGAATTTCCCAGCGCCTGACCTGTTCTTCGATGATTTGTTGAATGGCTTTCATGGCGCCTCCTTCCGGTTGTGGGTTGACGCATCCATGCACCGTACCCCCGATGGCTTGGGCGGCTGGAAGCAAGCAACGCGGCACGACATTCATCGCAGAAGCGCATTGATGCGGCGCGGGCATTGATCATAACAGCGGGTCAGCAAGGCGGAGGCGGATCAGCGGTGAAGATGGCACCGGGCAGGCGATTGCCGCTATCGCACCGGGCAAACGAGAATCATTAAATAAAGTCTATTTAACTATCGGGTGCGTGTCAAGCAATCACAGGATTGAAGCCTGGTGATCCGCAAGGACGCGGTCCGGGGTGTATGGCGTACAATAGCGGCGGGCGTTAGCCCAATAGTTTTGTCGTTGTCAGCCTATATGGCGGGAGGGTCAGATTTTGCTGGCTTTAGGAAGACGAAGCGATTGGGTGAGTTCTATAACCAATTCATCCAAATAACCGAAAAAGAAGTGGTCCGCCCCCTGGATGACGGTAAACCGGGCGGAGGGGTTCCATTGGCCGATCAAGGGTTGAATCAGGCTTGGTGGCGCGATTTCATCCTCGCTGCCCGCCACCACGGTGGAGAGGGTCGGCAGGTGAGTCCCCGGCTTGAATTCCATGAAGGCCACGGGCGGGGCGACCATGGTGAGTTGGCTGACGCTGAGGCGGTCCGGGTCCTGCAGGACCGCCGCGTTGACCCAGGCGCCGAACGAGTAGCCGGACAGGTGAATTTCCGCGAAGCCGAGATCGTTCAGGTACGCGACGGCCGCCATCACGTCATCCTGTTCACCGATGCCGTTGGCAAACGTGCCGGTGCTTTTTCCGGTTCCCCGGAAATTGAAGCGCAGGGTCGTGAAATCGCATTTTTCGTAGGCGGTGGTAATGGCTTCCACCACCGGGTTGAACATGTCTCCGCCATAAAGCGGATGCGGATGGGTGATCACCACGGCTTTTGTTTTGCTTTGATTCTGATACAGGCCTTCCAGTGACCCTTGCCCGGATGGAAAAGAGATTTTTTCGCTGCGCATGGCGCCTTATTCCCGTTCAATATCGATGGTAAGGACGTAATTCAACGTGGCGCTTTGATGGCCGGGTTTCATGGTTTGGTGAATTTTCGGGCCAGATCGTTGTCGATGACGTACATGCAGATCGCCCTGGCGCCGTGCTCGGTGTAGCGGTAGCGCTTCATCAGATTGTCGATGACGAACGTGACGTCATCACGGATTTTTTTGTCGTAGGTCTTGAAATCCTCTTCGGTATAATCCTTGATCGCCCGTCTGAAATTCTCATTTTCCAGAAAGGGGTCGAGCACTTTTTCCTTGAGGTTGTATTCATAGCGCTCCTTGAGCGACTGAAACAGACGGGTTTGGTTGGGGGGGGTGCCGGCCACCAGGATTTCCTGGGTGAGGGTGCGGGCGGTATATTCTTTTTGGGTATCCTTGCGAAAATTCAGCCGTCTGGCGTTTTCCACCTTTTCGCCCAGGATGCGGCGCTCGAATCCGTCGAACAGCTCTTCGCTGACGTGGACCCGCTTGCCGGTATACTTGCAGGTCTCGATGGCGCCGGGCTCGAAATTGACCGCAAACATGTAGTGCAGAATCTCGCGTTCGATCTGCTCCTCGTTGTAATAGTAGAGGGACTCCTTGACTTCCTGAAGGGTCGAGAAATCATAGAGCAGCAAAAGCGAGTCGATGAATCCATCGGGGATGGATGCCTTCAAGTCCTTCTGGGCATTGAAGAACTTGCACAACATGGACATGTCGATCAGTTCGCCGGATTTGGCGTAGGTCGTATAAAAGGTATTGAAGATCTTGATCGAGTCGCGGCCGGAGATTCCCTGGCGACCTTCGTTGTCGGATTCCCCGATGATGCGTCGCCGCCGCTTGGCCGTCAAGGCCTTGCGCTCTTCTTCCGAGAGCCATTCGGGAATGTGCCCGGTGTAGATCTCCATCTTCAGAAGCTGAAGATTCTTGTCGCAATAACGGCTGTATTTGGCGGGCTCCTTGATCCAATCCAGCATTGCCTCGGAACGCAGGCTGAGACGCGAGGAGATGATCACGCGGGCGAAGTTGTGCAGCACGCGGGGGAGGAAATTGTCGTCGATGCGAGCGCCGAAGATATTGCGATAAATCTCCACTTCGGTGTTCAGATCCAGGACGTAAGGAATGTTGATATAGACAATGCGGTCTGAAAAGGACTGGAACTCCTTGATGTTTTTCTTGTCTTCGGGATTCATCAGGGCCAGGAAGAGCGAACTTACATTCTCCTCGATATCCTCGACCTTGTGAACCCCCTCGCTGATGATGTTGTGAAGCTCGATCAGGCGATCGATATTATGGGATTTGATGTCCATCAGCGCATAGATGCCGTTGTTGGTTTTGGCATACTGGGAAAAGATGTAGCGCACCTGGTTGCTGTCCGAGAAAAGCCGGTTGATCATGCTTTGGAGGTACTCATTGTGGAGAATGGTCTGCTTGATGGGCCGATCACCGGGTGAGAAGACGCTGATTCCTTTTCCCAGACGGCGGTTGAACGTATAGGGCACGGCATGGATCATTTCGAACACCTTGGCGGCGCTTTTCAGCCGGGAAAAAAGGGCATCATACAGCGACCCGCAGATGGTGCAGGGAACGTCGTGAAAAATCCACTCAAAGGCCTTGTCCGTGAAGAGGGTGTATTTGAACTCATTGTTATCAAAAAGTTCATCCAGAAACTGGCGCCGTTGGGGCTTGGGAATCAACAGGAGGGGATTGTCGTGACAAGGACAGGGCACTTCCACAAAATCCCCGTCATCGTGGACGGCCATGGACCGGATGGTATCGAACTGCCGTTGATCCGGGTTCTGCTGCATGCGGAAGAGACTCTCCAGGATGGAGGCGGTTTCGTTGCCTCCCTCGCCGCGGGTGAGCTGCCGACGGTCCAGGCGCCAGACCGTTTCATAGCGGGTGCCGTCCTCGGTGTTGGCGTACTCTTCGAAACGTTTGAGCAGGTTGTTTAAAAATGTGCTCTTACCGCAGCCATGGGGGCCATCGAAAATATAGATTTTATTCTGCTGGGCACCGCTGCGCAGGGCCTCCACATGGTTGACCAAGCGGTTGGCGAACAGGCGGTCGGCAAAAAACGGATGATCGGCTTCTTCGACCAGCAATTTGCTGCAGTCGTAGCTTACATATTGAATTGTCTCAGGATCATTCGGGTATTCATCCACCCCTTCCCCAATATAGGCCTTGAACAGATCGTGGAACACCTGAAAGACATTCCGGATCGTTCCGGTGGGATTGGCAAGCACTTCTTTGAGGAAGTCCTCGAAGGGAATCGGTTTGCGATGGTTCGACGCATTATCGCCGCTGTCGATTTGCCGCATGGCTTTTTTGATGTTATCCATGTGCCGCCTTATATCATCGAGCCGATTTCAAAACGTCCCCCCGCCTTGATTTTAAGCCCGATTGAACGTTTTGAAATTGGCTCCATCAGAGAATATTTTTGCTGATTTTGCGGTTTTTCATCGTGTAGAGGACTTTCCGCCATTTGATTTCGCGAGGCTTGGGCAGACCGCTTTGGGCTGCCGGCAGTCCGGGAATCGCCGGCGTCTGCCGTGGTTGCGGCGAGCCCATGACCTCCATGGTTTCCAGCTGGACCGGGCCACCCCACAGATATTCGATGCCAAGCATGGTATTGGGGATATATTCCGCGAGTAGCGGCTTGCCCTCGAACTGATGGATCAGGTAAAGGGCGTTTTCCCGGGTTTTCTCAAGATCAACGGTAATACAGGGCGGATGGTAGAGGGAGCTCATGAGCATTTCCCGATAGGCTTGAGCGTTGCGACTCTTGACATAATACTCCCAGACCATCTTCTGCTGATTCAGCCTGCGGCCGGCAACGAAGAGCTTGTTGACATCCACGAAGTCCTGGTCGACAAACTGGTGGATGAAGGTGAAATCCGATAAATTTTCACGCACCTTGAAAATGAAGTCTTTGCCTTGCCCGGTTTTTTGGTCATACGTCTTGCGCTGCCGCGCGTCGTGGGTACGCTGAAAATCCCAAGAAACCTTGCCTTTTTCGGCCATCTCTTCCAGGAAATAGAACAGCCGCATCCCCAGGGCATACGGGTTGAGTCCCACGCGGGGCATGGCCGTAACGCCGGCGTTGACCCGCGCAAAATCGACCTCGTGCCCCTTGATGCGGTCATCGCTCAGGAAGAGGGTCTCATGCCAGTAAGAGGCCCAGCCTTCGTTCATGATTTTGGTGCGGATCTGGGGTTGGAAAAATAGCGCGGTTTTACGGACCACCTGCATCACCATCAGCATCCATTCGTTTTCCTCCCGGCGCAGAACCTTGGAGTTTTCCATGATGAACTGAAGCAGATCCTTGGGCTTTTTACGCTTTTCTTCCTGATGCTTCTTGAAGAGGCTGGCAAATTCCGGATGACGCTGCTCAACGCGGGAGAAGAAGGTTTGCTCGCCCATGGCCGGGTCCGCTTTCAGGTTGGCATTGTAGCGTTCAATCGCTTTAATGTATTTGCTGATATTGACTTTGAGGGTGTCTTGAAGGTAGATATCGAAGTAGTAGTTTACCTTTTCCGAGATGCTGGCGTCGGGCTGGAAAAAATGCCGGACAATAGATTGTGATACCCCACGAGGTTGTCGATCCCCCGGGTGAACTCGATGACATAATCCACCCAACGGCCCCGTTCGGACCGCAGTTTGGCAATGACGCGCTTGTCCGAGAGGGCTTCACCGTTAAAATCGTAATCCCAGGTGTGCCGGAAGAAAAGGTTGTTCTGGAAGAAGTCGATGTGGCCCAGCACGTGGTAAAAGATCATCACGTTGAGCCAGTCCGGATTGTTGTCGTTGTAAAAGGAGATCGCCGGCCGGGTATTGATGACCGTTTCGTAAGGGTTGCCCGGGTAAAGCTCGTACTTGCCCTTCTCCTTGAGCACTTCCACGTCGTGAACCCAGTAGTCGTAAAGGGTTGGCATCATTACCTTGGGAGAAAGCTCGAGCAGGTCCCGGTTGGTGACGATATACTCCAGGCTCTCGTCTTCGAAGCGCAACCCGGCGTCCCGCGCTCTCGACTTGCAGCCTTCCATAATTGCTTTGGTATGCTGATCGATCAGTTCCATGGGTTCGACCGTTTCGGCTGGGGGTCAGGAAATCAGTTTCTTGATCCCTTCGATAAGCCTGGGTTCATCGGAATCTTCGCCGAGCACGTCCAGGCGGATGAGTTTGGGAAATTTTTCGAGCACGCCCGATTTTTTCAGGTAACGTTCCACTTCACTGTTGTTTTTTGAACTGCTGCCGTGTTCGGCGATGGTGATACCGATCCGACTGGCATAGCCGAACATCTCCTTGAGTGCCGGGATGGCCCGCTTGCCCTCGGTATCCCAGTCGTCGCCGTCGGTGCCGTGGAAAACGTAGATGTTGTAGTCCGAGGCCAGGTTTTCTTCCTTGACGATTCGGTTGACCATTTCATAGGCGGAGAAGACCTGGGTCCCGCCGGCCACCTTGGAATTGTAATAGGTAAAAAAATCCTTGACTTCCTTGGCTTCGGTATCGTGCAGAATAAAGCGGGTCTCCACCTGGTTGGCATACTGGTAAAGCAGCCAGCTATAAATCAGGACGTGTTGGGTGACCACCAATTCGGTGACCTTGCCGGCCATGGAGCCCGAATAGTCGCGAACGAAGAAGACCACGGCCTGGGATTCGAAATCCTTTTCCTTGGAGAGGATCCGGTAGACCTTGTCCTTCGGGGAGATGATGAATTGCGAGGGATCGATCTCATTTACATCGGGAATATTTCCCAAGTGGATGTTAGTTTCGACGATTTCCCGCAGGGTGGCCTTTTTGTCGAGAAGCTGGCCAAAGCCGCGGTTGCGGTCGGTCATGTCGTAGGTATACCGGGTCAGGGAACGTTTCTTGCCCTTGTCCTGAAGGTTGGGCAGCTCGAACTGCTCGGTGAGGATTTTGCCCAGGTCGTAGGCCGACGACTCCATCTCATGCTGGCCGCCTTCTCCTTCACCCGGACCGCCGGCGCCGGCCTGATCCGGCTCGCGGACCGGCTGCTCGCCGATGACCTCGCCTTCTTCGCCATCGCCGCTGCCGCCTTGCCCATCGCCCTCTTCCTGCTCGTTGAAGCGGGGGTCGTGGATGAACTTCTCTTCCACGGTGGTGGGAACCACGACGATTTTTCCCTTTCCGGCCTTTCCGGGTTTGATCATTTTGCCCACGCGAATCTTGCGGGGGAACCCGTCCTTTTCGCGCTGGCGATCTCTTTCCAGAAGCTCGTCAATGGACCGGATGTGGCTGACATAGCTGCCCTTGGGCGCGGCCAGGGCTTGCAGGACCATGAGGTCGTGGTAGGCATACAGATCCAGCAGACGAATCTCGCCCGCATCCGTGGTCACGACGGCCAGCTGGCCCTCGTTTGACGGCAGGTCATGGATCAGATCGCCTTCCAGCTCCTGAGAAAACTTCTTTTCCTGCTCCGGTGCCAGGCCGGTTTTTTTAAGCTCATCATATAGCTTTTTCAGTTCTTGGCGCATCGGTTGTCTCACCCGTGGTTGCTGAATAAGGGATGGAACCGGGTTTATTTCTCATCTTCCTGGGTACAGAAATACTCGATGGTCTTCTGAGCGCAGGTGGGGCAGTAGCCGAGTTTGTTGAGCATGGTGTCCACCATGCGATCGTACAGCTTCTGGTTTTCTTCGTTGGTCCGATTGGCCAGGGCGCCGATAAGGCTGCCGGCACCGGCGATATCGGATTTGAGCCGCACATCGGTGACCGCTTTGACCAGTTCGAGGTTGTCCATGAAGTCGTAATCCGGGTCCACGGAGATTTTTTGGCCGTAGATCTTACGAATCGAGGTGCGGAAGGTCTCGCGCTGTTCGGCGGTTTTGAGGCCCAAGCGCTCCTCGACGCTTTTAATGTAGCGTTCGTCGATTTTGAGAGCGCGCAACTCGCCCGTTTGGGGATCCTTGTATTTCCACATCTTGTCCGGCCCCAGGTTTTCCGCGTCGATGCCGATGATCATGTTGACGTAATTCATCACGTCCTTGCGGATGGCCAGGGGCTCATCCATGTAGGCGTTGAACATCTCGGTCATGATTCGCTCGCGGTACAGCCCCTTGGCCGTTTTCAGGTCCTCCATGTATTTGGCCCGGTCGTTGGCATCGGTCACATAGTCGAGGATAATGCGCTCCAGGGCCCGGAAGATATCGTAGGCGAACATGCATCGGCCTTCATTGGTTTCCGATGTTTCCAGGAGCAGTTGGATGGCACGGCCCAGGTTGCGCTGGCCGAGTCCCTTCTGGCCGAAGCGTTTGGTGATGTCCGGGTCCTGATTGAGGGTGTCGATGACCTCGGCCAGGGTCTTGATGCTCTTCTCACCGGCCACCTCGCCGGCGGCCAGCTTCATCGTTTCGATGGGGGTCAGCTTTTCCGATCGGGCCAAGCGGGTCAGCACCGCGGCCACCGAGGCGGCATAATTCAGGTTGGGGTCCTGGTGCAGGTATTCGTGGTTCAAGGTGGTGCGGGTTTCGTTGCCGATGGCGTAGATCGTCAACTCCTTCTGCATCTTGTAATTGGTATTATGGGAGACGTAACAGATACGGCAGCGGTCGACGATGGGTGCTTCCTCCTTTTCCGCCAGGAAGCGATTGAATTCGGAGTTGTTGCTGGTGGCGATGATCAGGGTATCGATGGGCCACTTGTAGCCGTCGATTTCGATATTGCGGTTCTGGATCACACCCAGGTAGACCTGAACAAGATCTTTTTTATTTTTGAAAATTTCGTCGGAAAAGTGAACCCCGCCGCCGGCCACGCGGGCCAGGGCGCCGCGTCGCAGATCAAAACGGTAGGGGTTGTTGGTTTCGGTGATATGCAGGAGCCGTTGGATGGACTCCTCCCCCAACAGATCCACGGCCGAGGAGGTGATCTTGTCCTTGGCCGGGTACTTGCCGGTTACCGTTCCCAGGCTCTCGGTCATGGGAACTGGAAAAATCTGTATGAGATCAAGCATTTGAGAAAGATCGCCGTCGGCGAAGTTGCGGATGTCGTTCCAGATGTAGGCGCTGCAGGCGCCCAGCGGCCGGTAGTCCACCCAGAGCCGTTCAATCTCGTTGTCCGAAAATCCGATCTCCTGGGCCAGAAATTCCCGGTTCTTGTCCGGATCGTCGAAGATGTTCATCCCCAGGATCATGGGATCCTCATAGGTCTGGGATTCAATGGCCGTTATTTTTCCGTACCCACCGATCTTGTCCAGGCCGGTAAAGCGAAAGGAATACTTGCGATTGGGGTCCTTGGATAAAAAATCCCGGTACCGGTTGCAGATAAAATCCACCAGGAAAGTCTTGCCGTTACCCGGCTCTCCCACCAGCACGAAGGCCATCTCTTTGGAGGACCCATTTTCCGCCGCATCTTTCACGTAGGAAACAAAGCTGTTGATTTCATCGTACATGCCGATGATGTGCTTTTTGCCTTGTCTGAAGATGCTGAAGTCGTATGTGGTTTTCCCGTTGACAACCACCTTTTCGATGTCGCTTTCGAGAATCATGCGGGCTACACCCTGAAAGGCGTTTTCGAAACAGCGTTTTCCTTCCTTGACGTCGCTCAAGTGCTGGTGCAGCACCGATGTACTCTTTTTTACCATAATGTCCCCCTAATGTTTAAATGACCGGTGCAGGAGATGGTGGATTGGGTTAATGACACCGCCTGTCGCATGTTATCTACAGGGGCGTTGCAACAAGACGTTGTCGTTTAATCTCTGGGCCTGCCGCCGTATAAGCGATGATGAGTGGAGCGGAATTGACGGCAAACAAAACAGCATGACCCGGAGCCGGGATTTCAGTCAGATGGAATGACGCATCAGTGGCAAAATTCCGAATTTGCCGCACAAGTCTGAATCGTTTGAGATGTACCATGGATCAAGTATGAGAACTCAATCACTACAAAAAGAGTATAGCATCAGATCGCCAAACTTCAACATGAAAAAAACAGCCGGGGAATAACCGGGCCGCCATCGGCAAGGCGACAGCCAATTGAAAAAGGTGACTTCTTCCGTTAACCGCTCTATGATAATGCTTGATTCCAGGGGAGGCCTTTTTTATTATGAAGCGGTTTTGCCAAACCGTCACCGGCGGGGTCATCCGGGTTGGAGTGCATCATGCTCAGAGAGCTGTTGATCAAAAATTTCGCCATTATCGACGACTTGAACATCCAGTTTGAGGATGGGTTGACCATTTTGAGCGGGGAGACCGGTGCCGGTAAATCGATTATCATCAATGCGGTGAATCTGTTACTCGGTGCCCGTGCCAGTGCCCGGATGATCCGGGATGGTTGCGCATCTGCCGAGCTGTCCGCCTTTTTCGATATTCCGGCGGCCTCCAGTGCTGCGGCGATCATGGCGGAAAATGGTTACGATCCCACGGATGGGCTCCTGGTACGGCGTATTATCGCCGCCAATGACCGCCATCGGATCTACATCAACGACCGCATGGCGACCATCCAGATCCTTTCCGCCGTCACGGCCGACCTGGCCAGTATTTCCGGTCAGCATGCCAACCAGGGGTTGCTCCGCGAGGAGACCCATTTGACGATATTGGACCGTTTTGGCGGTCTGCTGCCCCTGGTCGCTGAAATGGAAGACGGTTATGGCCGGTTGGTTCCGCTGGTCCAGGCCCTGGATGCGCTGAAACGGAAAAAAGCCAACCGGGAACAAGACTTGGCGTTGCTGCGCTTCCAGGCGGCAGAGATTGCCGATGCCGATATCGCTCCGGACGAGGATGCGTTGCTGGAGAAAGAGCGCCTGCGGCTTAAACATGCAGCGTCGCTGTATCAGGCGGTGTCGACCGCCATCGACGTCCTGCATGGGGCTGACGGGGCGATCCTCGAGCAGTTGGGCGAGGTGCGTAAACGTCTTGAGAAAGCCCTTGAAATAGACGACGGGTTGGGCCAGGCGGTGGCAGCCTTATCCGATCATCTTTTCGGACTTGAAGATGTCACCGATGCCTTGCGCGGCTATCTGGGGCAGGTGGATACCGATGCCGGGCGGCTGGACGCCGTGGAGGCCCGGCTGGACCAGATCAACCGGTTAAAACGAAAATATGGGGGCTCGCTGGAGGCCCTTTTTCAGCGCCGAGACGCCATCGATGCGGAGCTGGCGGCCATCGATCATGTCGACGACGACATCGCCGCGACGGAAAACCAGCTTCAAGACCAATATCACCAGTTGGCCGACCTGGCGCGGCGCCTTTCCACGGAGCGCCGGCGCGTGGCGGCGGCACTCGCCAAGGCCGTCGAGAAAGAACTGGGCGGTTTGAAAATGGCGGGCACCCGCTTCAGCATCGAATTCAATCATCCGACTTGCGGTCCGCAAACGGCATCCTGGTTGCGGGTGGACGGCCATCTGCTCTCGGCGACAGGCATTGACCAGGCCGTTTTCATGATGGCTCCCAACGTTGGCGAATCGCTGAAGCCCCTTGCGGCCATCGCCTCCGGCGGTGAGCTGTCCCGGGTCGTCCTGGCCCTGAAAGCCATTTTGGCCGAAACCGATGCCCTGGGGACGGTGATTTTCGACGAAGTCGATGCGGGGATCGGTGGGGCGACCGCCGACGTGGTGGGCAAAAAGCTGAAAATCCTTTCGCAACGCCATCAACTCATCTGTATCACCCATTTGCCCCAGATCGCCCGATATGGCAATCAGCACTATCACATCCACAAAGCGGTCAAAGATGGACGCACCACCACCACCATCAAACCCATGGATTTAGAGGCGCGGGTTCGGGAAATTGCCCGCATGCTGGGTGGCGAAACGGTTACCGCCACCGCCATGAAGCATGCCCGTTCCTTGGTGGATGCTCCATGAGGGCTCGCGTTGACGCTTGACAGACGACAGACAATGACAAAATTCTATAATTTCCACCGAAGGAGTGAATAATGCCCATCTTTGAGTTCAAGTGCATGGACTGTGAGGAATTTATCGAGGTCTTGGTGATGAACAAACAAGACGAAGTGGAACTGGTTTGTTCCAAATGCGGATCCGGAAACCTCGATCGGGTCCTCTCGACGACCAATCACACGGTTTCCGGGGGCGCTTCCGGCCCGGCCACGGGAACCGGCGCCAGCTCCCAGACACGGACCTGCAGTTCGGGGTCGTGCACCACCTATACCATTCCCGGCCCGGCTTGATGCGCGTCTCGGCGAAACGACTGGACCGATCTGCCCCCCTTTCATAGGATCTACCACACCATGCCGAACACGCTGCACCGCCAGGAAAAGGAACAATTCAGCAAACTGTTCAAGCAAGACCAGGTAACCGACTTCGAAGACCGCTTTGCGGTCATGGAGGTCTTTATGCAGGCCGATGGGCATGTGACATCGGCACAGATGGTCGAACGGCTCGCAGCACGGGGCTTCAAACGGGAACCGGAATTTGTCCGTGACACACTGAAATTGATGTGTCAGTATGGGTTCGCCAACAAGCATCGGTTCGACAATGGCGAAATCCTGTACGAACATCTGCACCTGGGGCAACACCACGACCACATGGTGTGTACCAAATGCCGCAAGATCGTCGAATTTGAAGATCCCCAACTTGAGGCGCTGCAGATCCAGGCTGCCGAGCGGTACGGTTTCCATTTGTTGCAGCACAAGATGGAGATGTATGGGATTTGCGCCCAGTGTATGGCGCAGCGGCGTGAACTGATTCCGCTTTCCGACGCGCCCAAGGGGGAACGGCTGGTCGTTGTCCGCTTGGATGGCGGGCCCATGGCAAGGGCACGCTTGATGGCCATGGGGCTTCGCATCGGCGATGAGCTGGACGTGCTGACCAACTCAGGTCAGGGGCAGTTGGTGATCGGGGTGGACTATAAACGCCTTGTTATCGGGCGGGGGCTTGCCCAGAAACTGATGGTGCAGGTCAAATCCAAGCCGACCTGAGGATTCCATGGGCCTGGGCTGCCGGGGAGCGATCCGCCGGCAAGCATCCACGTCCAAAACGATTTTTTCGCCACAAGCAGAACGTGTGATGAAATATTTTTTTTTCAGCATATTAGCAATCATTCTAACCCTAAGCGTGGCCGGCCCCGTGTTGGCGGAACGGATGAGTGTTAACTCCGCGACAGCCAATGTTCGTTCCGGGCCGGATACGAGTAATCCCGTCATCTGGCAGGTGGAGAAATATCATCCCCTGAATATCCTTCAAAAAAAAGGCGACTGGTGTCTTTTCGAGGATTTTGAAGGCGATCGCGGGTGGATTTATAAACCGCTTCTGACCCATACAAAAACAGTGATCGTTAAAAACGATAAATGCAATGTCCGCTCGGGGCCGGGAACGGATCACGAAATCCGTTTTACGGTCGATAAGGGGGTGCCGTTCAAAGTCTTGGGCAGCAAGGAGGATTGGTACCACGTGGTCCATGCCGACGGCGATGAAGGCTGGATTTCCCGGTCACTGGTTTGGTAGGGAGCGCGGTAAGTGAGGCCTTGATTTGAAATTGCATTCTGGAAAGACCCGTATTGTCGGACTGGGTTCGGCTTTGGTGGATGTTTTGGTGCATGAAAGTGACGCCTTTGTCCGGCGCATTGGCGTGGAGAAGGGCGGTATGACGCTGGTGGATCTATCCACCCTGGAAAACGTGATGGCTCAGGTTTCCAACACACCCAGTGTGGTGCCTGGCGGATCGGCATGCAATACTGCCGTTGGCGTCGGTCGTCTCGGGGGGCAGGCCCGTTTCGTGGGGAAGCGGGGCAGTGACGATACCGGTGCCTTTTTTCAAGGGGCTTTGGAGGATCGGGGGGTTGATCCCCTGTTGATGACCTCTGATCTGTCGACCGGTCGTGTGCTGTCCATCATTACGCCCGATGCGCAGCGTACCATGCTGACCTATCTGGGCGCTTCGGCCGATCTCCAACCCGATGAGATCGCACTGGATTGTTTCGTGGATAGTGCGCTGGTGCATATGGAAGGGTATCTGCTTTTCAACCCTGATTTAATGGCCGCTTCGTTAAAGGCGGCAAAGGCCGCCGGTGCCTGATTTCACTTGATCTGGCCAGTTTTACCGTGGTTGAGCAATCCAAGGCCATTCTCGATGAGATTATTCGCGATTATGTCGATGTTCTCATCGCCAACGAGGATGAGGCCCTGGCATATACCGGCATCCGCGAGGAGGGTGAAGCCCTGGCCCAACTGGCCCGACACGTGGACGTCGCGGTGCTTAAAGTCGGTGCCCGGGGAAGCTACATCCGCCATGACGGTCAGGTGTACCGTATTCCGGCCCAGGGCACGGGGGTCGCAATCGACACCACCGGTGCCGGCGATCTCTGGGCATCCGGGTTTCTTTATGGGCTGGTAAACGGTTTTCACCACGAGCAAAGTGGCAGGCTTGCCTCGGCGTGTGGGTTTGAGGTGTGTCAGGTGGTCGGCGCCGATATCCCCGCCGATGCATGGGCACGAATTCGAAAACAGCTGGAGGAATAATGGCCAAAGCCAAAGGGTCGCTGACGCGTAAACAACTGCTCAAGGAGCCTGATCAGTTCATTACTTTTTCGGGCCGCTTGATCACTTTTGGTCGAACCCATACCCGGGGGCTTCTGATTGCTGCCGGGGTGCTGATGGCAGTGGTCTTGATCGGCGTTATCGTGCGGCAGGTTCTCGATCGGAATGAGCGGGTTGCCTCTGAATTGACCGGAAAGGCCATGGCGACATATTCGGCGGCCCTTCAGGATACGGACCCCAAAACGGCCTTTGAGCGGGTTAAAACGGATTTTGCCACACTCTTCGACCAATATGGGTCGACGCGTGCAGCCAAGATCGCCCGGATTGAATATGGTGATATCAGCTACCGTGCGGGTGATGTCGATGCGGCGATCGCCATGTACACCCAAGCGATGGACGACTTCGGTGAGTCGTCGGCGCTGCGCAATATCATCTTGAGTGGATTGGGGTACGCCTATACCCTGAAGCGTGCATACGCGGAGGCGATCCGCTATTTTGAAATGATTTCTTCCGGATCTGACGCCACCCTCAAGGGCGATGCGATTTTTAACATGGCCTGTCTCTATGCGTTGACCGGTGAGAAGGAGAAAAGTCTTGCCATGTACAAGCGGCTTTTGGCCGATTTCCCCGGATCCATTTACGAGCCCCTGGCAAAGGAACATATTGCCGGGTGAGACGTCCCGTCCAGTCCCACAAGGCTACCGCCTCGGGCTTCCTGCTCAATAAAATTATCCGGCATCGCCGTTTGTTATGGTGATGCCGGTTTGCCTCAAAATGATTCCCGAATCACGATTTGATGGATTCGTCAAAAGCCCGAGATCAAGGCTTGCGAATCCTTAAGGAATGAGGCGTACTTTTGCGTACGCCGCAGTGACGAGGGATACGCGTAACGCCGATATCGGGCTTTTGACGAATCCATCACGATTTCTCTTTTCCAAACAGTTGATACTTCTTTATCTTCTGATTCAGGCCACTTTTACCGATGCCCAGCAACTCCGCCGCATGCGCCTGGACGTAATTGGCCTTTTTCAATGCCCGGACAATCATGTTTTTTTCAACCAGGGCCAGGGTGTCATATAGATTGGCATCCACGGGAATCCCGTCCATGTGCAGCGTGCTGTGGGCATTGTCGATGAAATCCTTCGGCAGGTCCGATACTTGAATGATGGACTCGGGTGACATGACCACCGCCCGTTCGATGACATTTTCCAATTCGCGGACGTTGCCGGGCCAGTCATATTCATAAAACAGCCGCTCAACCTCACGATCCATACCGGTAACCGGTGGTCCGCTATTGCGTTCATCGCTGTATTTGGCAATAAAGTGCTGCACCAGGGTCCGAATGTCCTCCAACCGTTCACGCAGGGGCGGCAGGGTAATCGGGACCACGTTGAGGCGATAAAACAGATCTTCACGGAAATTTCGGCGGCGACTTCCGATTTGAGGGATTTGTTGGTTGCCGCGATTAAGCGGATATTGACGGCAATGGGTTTGATCCCGCCGACCCGTTCGATCACGCGTTGTTGCAAGACGCGCAGCAGCTTGACTTGCAGTCCCGCCGACAGTTCCCCGATTTCATCCAGGAACAGGTCCCTCCGTCGGCCATCTCGAACCGTCCTTTCTTCATGGAGATCGCACCGGTGAAGGCACCTTTTTCATGGCCAAAGAGTTCGCTTTCCAGCAGGGTCTCGGCCAGTGCGGAACAGTTCACGGCAACAAAGGGTTTATCCTTCCTGGGACTGTTGAAATGCAGGGCGCTGGCGACCAGCTCTTTTCCGGTACCGCTGGCACCTTCGATCAGAACCGTTGCCGATGCCGGCGCAACCTTGCGGATCACCGCAAAGACATCTTGCATGACCTTGCTTTTACCGATGAGATTGTGGAAACTAAAACGATTTACCACCGCGCTGCGCAGCTGACGGTTTTCCTTGACCACCTGGTACATGGAGGCGGCCTTTCTGACATGCAGAACCAGTTGCTCGTTGTCGAAAGGCTTCAGAATGTAGTTATAGGCCCCTTTTTGCATGGCTTCGACCGCTTTTTCCACCGTGCCGTGGGCCGTCATCATCACGACCGGAAGGTCGGCGTCCATTTTTTTAATGCGTTCGAGCAATTCGATGCCGTCCATTCCGGGCATTTTCATGTCGGTTAAGGCCAAATCGACATCGGATTGGGAAAGAATCTCCAATGCTTCCGCACCGCTGTTGGCCGTCAGGGTTTCAAATCCCGCATCCTCGAGAACGGCTGCCAGGATCAGGGTATAATTTTTCTCATCATCCACAATCAGGATGGTTTCCATCACGCATTCTCCTGGTCCAAAGGAAACTTAACCGTGACCCGGGCGCCTTATCACGACGGTTATCAATGCGAATCATGCCGTTATGGGCTTCAATGATATTTCGAACAATGCCCAACCCCAGGCCGGTGCCTTTTTCTTTGGTTGTAAAAAAGGGATCCCATATTTTCTCCTTTAGCGCGCCGGAGACCCCCTCACCCTCGTCTTCGACATATAGCCATAGCGCGCCTTCGCCAGCATGGATGGTGATCATGATGACGCCGCCATCGGGCATGGCCTGCATGGCATTGATCAACAGGTTGAGAAATGCCTGGTATAGCATGTCGTTGTCGGCTTGGATAAATGGAACCTTTTCGTCGAACAAGGTTTTTATTTTATAATTCTTTTCCTTTATCTGTTGATCGAGGAAATGAATGTTTTTCTTAACGACTTCATCGATCCGACAGGCATTTAGGTTGGGCGTTTTTGGCCGTGCGTAGTTCAGAAAATCGGAAATGATATTGTTCAGCCGTCGCGCCTCGGTGACAATAATATCGGCAATCCCGTTCAATGCATCCCGGGGATCCATTTTCTTCTTTAATAATTCGGCCGAACTGCTGATGATGCCCAGCGGGTTTCGAATCTCGTGGGAGACGCCGGCAACCATTTCGCCAATGGTGGACAGATGCTTGGCCTTGGCCAGTTGATCCTTCAGCCGGATTCGCTCCAAGGCCCGTTTTTCGATGATCCCTTCACCGCGCTTGACCACGGATATCAACGTCACGAGCAGGATTCCCATCACGATACTGATGGTACAGATCACGAGAACCTGGAACTTGAAAATTTGCTGATAGTCACTGGAGAGGTCCTGCCTGATTTCGATGACCCCAAGGATGGGGCCAGATATTGGCGACAGGGGCCTTTCAGCCCTCAATGGGGCAAAGGTAACGATTTTGATCTCTTTTGGAATCCCCAACAGAATTTCCCCGAAAGTGCCGCTTTGAACCAATTTTGAGGTCGACTTTCCCTCCAGGGCGGCTTTGAAGGATGTTCCGCCCAGGTTGTCTCTGCCCACCAGGTCCTTTGAAAAGCTATAGGCGATAATATTATCCTTGCTGTAGATATTGACCATCTCAACCTTAAAGCTGTGGAGGGTGCTGCGGATAACGTTGTCCATCCGTTCGAACTGCTCTTTATTGCGCAGTTCGATTTTTCCATACTTTAGTCCCACAGGCAGAATAAACTGCAGGAATACTTGATGATTCAGATTCTCGATCAGCAACAGCGCATAATCTTCACTCTTTTGATACTGCATGGAACGAACCCAGTGGGTGTTAAGCACGGAGAGAATAATCGTACCAATAAAAATAACGATCAGGCTGGTAAAGGTAAAATACTTCAG
>NZ_BBCC01000089.1 GCF_001311845.1 Desulfosarcina cetonica JCM 12296
ATGGGCTTGTGTCCGACTCGGTTCCCTCGCGGCACAGCCCAACCGTTACATGACTAAGTACGTTGAGAAATCCATATGAAATGTGTCTCTTGTTCAGATGAATATCCTGAGCCAGAAATAATTGATAATGTAGCTTACTTCGTTTGCTCAAGTTGTGGTCATTTACATGAGGTTAATAATTATAAGGATCTTACAAAAGATCAGATAATTGAAAAAATTGAAGCCGCCTTTTCTGGGGTTACACTTGGAGACGGCATTGGCCTTTTCGAAGCTCAGGCTATAGATGATTATGAAACCGAAGAGGTACAAAAACGACGTCGAGAAGATGATGAGAAGATTAACTGGAAATCAATAGCCTATGATGTGCTCCAGAGTTGCCAAAGTAGTCTTTCTTTCTTCGATGCAGATGGAATGAGATTTCATTTACCTGCATATATCATAGGGAGCATTAAAGGCGAGGTAGACGATCCAATCTTTCATTTAACAAACATGGGGAGTTACATGGAGTCGAGATTGGTCTCTTTAAATGTTGAACAACATAAAGCCATCATAGAGTACCTAACATGGTGCCTAACTGAGGACGAATATAGTTACGATTATCCTAATATTTCAAGGGCATTAGCTGAATATTGGGAAAAACAATATAAAACAAGAAAAAAACACATGTAACCAGACGTTCCACCTGACCAGTGCCACTTCGCGGCACTGGCCGGTGAACTCCCCGTTATGAGTGAGCGATGAACTTAGAATACGCATTAAATCAGCTTGATACAAATGTTACAAATTTAAAGGATTACTCTGTTTTAATTATCAAGGATTATGACCGAGTTACTCAGGATCTTCCCTTTGAAGAATTTCATATATACGGTGTGGATATAGAGGATGAAGACAAAGAAATAACTTTACTCACTGACAAAAATGAAGGCAACTGTCCACTAAAGGCCAGCGAGCTTTTTGAAAAGCTTAATAAATTAATGCCCAAATGCAAGGACCATATTTTATTCTCTGGTTCTTCAATTGTTGATCTTGGAGAGGATTATTCTGGTAGACTTGATAGTCCGTTAATTGCACTGGGATTTGATAATGAAGGTAAAAAAATAGCTTTTGTTCAAAAAGGAAAAAACTCATAACCCCGGTATAAACGCGGGCCGGGGCCAAACTGCGGCCCCGCCCGGTTATACCGAACGTTGGGCATGTATGATCCGCTTTATAATAACTTCGACGCAAAGCCAAAAAGATGAACAATAAAAGACGAAAATATAGTCCAGCAGAGGAACTGTGTTTAACAACGCAAGTAGATGGTAATTGTCCTCTGTGCGGTAATGCGCTTTTTTATTATAAGCGCTCTAAAGCATATAAAAATTATGAATTAGCTCATATATACCCCTAAATCCGACCCCTCTGAAATTGAAGAATTGAAGCACGAGGAATTATTACATACTGACGTAAACTACCCGGATAATATAATACCATTGTGCCTTAAATGTCATGGTAAGTTCGATAAACCGAGAACTGCTGAAGAGTATCGGCAATTGGCTGCCCTAAAAAAATCATTTATAAAACGTTCAGAACTCCATGAAATCCAACGCTCTTATCAAATTGAAAAGGATATTCAGAAGGTAATAGAAGGCTTGTATTCCAGTGATGATATGGATAAAGAGCTTGATCTTGAATATGATCCCAAGAGTTTAAATGACAAATTTAATGCAACACTTTCCGTTCCAGCACAACGCAAGATAAAGCATAATGTTACCGATTTTTATCAGTACATAAAATCCAAGTTCTTAGAAATTGAGCAAGAAAACCCCAACGCTTCAGTTTTGATTTACTCACAAGTAAAAACCTTCTATTTGAAACAAAAAACTCTGAGTAGCTCACAACAAGAAATATTTTCAAACATTGTAGACTGGTTTTACACTAAGACTCAGCCACAAACTATCGAAGCTGCAGAAATAGTTACATCCTTCTTTATTCAAAATTGTGAGGTTTTTGAATGATTACACCAAATAAAGTAGTTTCAATCGAAAATTCAGCTTTAGGTTTGGTTTCTACAATTATTGAGCAAGGCCCAGATCCATTAGGACTTGTAAAGCTTTATCATATTGTTTCAAAAAACTTCGAAAGCATAGATCAATTTTTACTTGCCATAGATTTGTTGTTCGTTCTTGGCTGCATAGATTTAGATGCTCAGACAGGGGAAGTTAATTATGTTGGCTGAAATTCGATGCGAAAAGTTTCGTAAAGAAACAATATCCTTTCATAAAGGCCTTAACGTTGTTTTGGGTGATGAAAATGCAACAAATTCGATTGGGAAATCATCCTTGTTGATGGTTATTGATTTTGCATTTGGTGGTAATGGCTTGTTAGCGCGGAAAGATATTATTGATGAATTGGGTCATCACGATTACTATATATCTTTTGAATTCGAAGGTGAAATTTACAGGTTCCGTCGAGGTACTTATCAGCCAGATATAGTATATAAATGCAGCATTGAATATGAGGCAATAACAGCAATTCCGGTCGAAGAATATACAGCTTTTTTAAAGGCAGTATACAGTATAAATATTGAAGAGATTAGTTTTCGTTCTTTCGTAGGTCTATATCTTAGGGTTTGGGGTAAAGACAATTTAAATGTCCATAGGCCACTACACATCGTTCAAAACATGTCTGCTAAAAATTGTATAAATAACCTTATCAAAACATTTGGCCGCTATAGTGCGATTAAAGAGTTGACAGAAAAATTAAAGCAGAAGGATGAAGAAAGCAAGGCATTGAGATCTGCTTTTAAAAACCGAATAATTCCTAAAATAGGCAAACGTGAATATAAAGACAACGAAGAAAGAATAACTCGCATTGAATTAGAGATTGAAGATATCAAAACAAACCTATCAAAATATGCTACGAACATTGCCGAGGTTGTTAACCGTGAAGTTTTAGAACTTAAGATTCAAAAAGACGAACTCTTAGCGATCAAACTGAATACTCAAAGCAAGTTATCAAGAATTAAGCGTAATATAAGCGAAAACAGACATATTAAAAGCAAACACTTTAATAGCCTAATTCAATATTTCCCAGAAATAAACAAAGAAAGATTGGCCAACGTTGAAGAATTCCACAGTAGCGTAGCAAGAATTTTACGATCAGAACTTCGAGAGACAGAAAGAGAGCTTGAAGGTCAATTGTTCATGATTAATAATGAACTTTCGAAATTAGACTCAAAAATGACTAATACACTCTCATCGATTGATGAGCCAAATAAAATTGTTGATCGCGTATATGAATTATCAACCTCTTTTCACAACGCAAAAGAAGAAAACGAATATTATGAAAACGATGTTTCGCTCAAGAATGATGTAAAACAAATTAAAGGGGCTCTTTCCGATGAAAAAACACAAGTACTTAGTCTTCTGCAAAAAACAATAAATGACTCAATAAGGCGCATTGTTACTTCGGTTTTTGGTCCTGATAGAAAAAGCCCAACCATACAGCTCAAAGAAACAAACTATTCATATGAAGTCGTTAAAGATACAGGAACAGGTACTGCATATGCGAGTTTGATTGTTTTGGATTTGGCAATATTTAATAATACGATTTTACCCTTTGTTGCTCATGACTCACTATTGTTCAAAAACATCGAAAACGATTCCGTTTCAAATCTATTTAAAATTTATTCTGGGACCGAGAAACAATCTTTTGTGGCAATTGATGAGGTTGAAAAGTACGGCACAGAAACATCCACTCTGTTGCGCTCCAATAGTGTTGTTCAATTGGATGACAATAATGTTCTATATAAAATAGACTGGCGAAAATAGACGTTATTTTTTAGAATAAATAGTGGGAGTTGCCCAACCATTTTCTGCACCTGACCGGTGTTCCGCTGCCGCTACACACCGTCAGGTGAGAAATACGTTATACACAGTAGATCTTATCTGTAATGATCGAAATAAAAACATTTTATAGATTAATTTCATTAATCTTATGTTTATTTTTTTTGTCTGGAGCAACATTCATTTTTTATGAGCTGTTGTTTTCTGAGCTTCAATTGGGTGAATGCTATAAAGTGTTTATCCCTACGGTATTTTGGGCATTATTTTTCCTTTTTGTAAGCATCACCGGTAAATGGCCTAAAATCATGCGTTTAGATTTTTAAAAAAAGTGTAATAGCCATAATAAGTTAAACTGAAGTTTTTAGTGTATAACCAAGCAGTTCAGTGGACATCCAGGGCGGGGGCATTTTTGAAATTTCGTCTGTAATTGGAATAAATCATTTTTTAAAATTGTCCGTGGCAGCCCTGGCTGCTCACTGACCGCAAGCGTTATAAACAGAGGTATCATGAATACTTTCAGGAGAGTTCTACAATCAATTCGTGGTGTAAGCACTCCCATTGGTGGTGTCAGTTGGGAACTATAAGGAATAGAAGAAAAAATTGTTGATTTTAATTACCCAATAGATTCAGGCTTGAAAGAAGAGTTAGAAAATGTCGGCTACAAATTAGCCTGGTCCGCTGAGAAAAAATTATCAAGAAAAATAGATCTCGAAGGATGGGAAAAAGTAGTATGGCAAAATCAATCAGGCAAAAAATTCATCCTAAAAAGCTATGATGGCTCAACATTGATAATGAAACAAGATAGTGCATAATTGAGATAACAACACAGATTACAAACGGGCAATGTTAATGCTGATTAAGAAAATTATTTATTCGATTATTGCTTTATTTATTGGGACAATCATTTTTGGAATAGTAAAAGATATGGTTGGGGCCGGACATCAGATAATTGCTGGTTTGATTGTCTTGGCCCTTTGGAAGATCTGGACTCTTAAACCTTCAAAAGAATGAACTCTGCAAATTATGGAGACGCAATACAAAACCCTATAACAGAAAATGCACCAGATAAACCTGTGACCGTCGCATTCTTAATAATTCAGACTGGAGTGAGCGAGTTTGTATGAAATACGATAGGCCTGACTATGGTGATTGGCAACTAAACACCTTTCATTTGATTGGAGTTGTTCTGATAGCTTTGATCTTTTTATGGAAAGTCCCTCACCCTTGGAAGAATATATTAGGCGTGAGTATTCTCTGGTTTCCAATAATTGCCCTTCAATTTAAACTTGACAGGCCGATTTTGGGAGGTGTTTTGATACTTATTGCACTAGGTATACTCAAAAGTGTATGGAATGATGACTAAATAATTTTATAACAAGTCATTCCAGCGGACCCGAAAAAGCGCCGGGCCGCTGAATTCAACGATGGCGTGGCGCTTCGCGCCACGCCATCGGGCTGCGGATTGCCATCCGCTTGATGACTGTCGCTACGCGCCAGCCATCAAGCGGATGCAGCGGACAGAACCGCCGCCTAATCGGGCGTGAGTTAGGGCGTGAGTTAGGGACGTCCCTAATCAACTAAATAACTTGGCGTAATCTCCCATATAGGCTACTTTTAATTCATGCCACGCTTAGCTCGATTGGATGCGCCCGGGATTCTGTATCATGTTATTATCCGGGGAATCGAACGCAAAAATATCTTTAAAGACACGACCGGCAAAGAGAATCTGACTGAACGGCTATCGTGTTTACTTCCGGAAACCCAGACGCTTTGTTATGCCTGGGCATTTCTAAGCAACCACGCCCATTTCCTATTCCGTTCAGGCCCCGATGGCTTATCCGGATTAATGCAACGCTTGCTGACGGGGTATGCCGTCAGCTTCAATCGCCGCCATAAGCGGCACGGGCAACTGTTCCAGAACCGGTACAAATCGGGCAGCTAGGGGCAGCTAGGGACGACCCTAATTAACTAAATAACTTGGCGTAATCCCCCATCTATGCTATTTTGAATTCATGCCACGCTTAGCTCGATTGGATGCCCCGGGGATTCTGCATCATGTGATCATCCGGGGGATCGAACGCAAAAATATCTTTAAAGACACAGCCGACAAAGAGAATCTGACTGAACGGCTATCGCGTTTAATTCCGGAAACCCAGACGCTTTGCTATGCCTGGGCATTTTTACGCAACCACGCCCATTTCCTATTCCGTTCAGGCCCCGATGGCTTATCCGGATTAATGCAACGCTTGCTGACAGGGTATGCCGTCAGCTTCAATCGCCGCCATAAGCGGCACGGGCAACTGTTCCAGAACCGGTACAAATCGATTGTCTGCCAGGAAGACGCGTATTTATTGGAACTTTGGAAAAATAGACGAAAAACACTGGACTGGGATTATTACATATCGCAATGATAACATACGTATTATTTCAGTGCGCCGTGCCAGAAATGAGGAAATAGAGCTTTATGAAAGCTAAAGAATTAGACAAGAACTTTGATGAGGGGAAAAGTATCATAGAACATCTGGATCTCTCAAAAGCAAGACGGCCGAACCAGGAGCAAAAACGGGTTAATGTCGATTTCCCTCTTTGGATGATTCGGTCATTAGATAAAGAAGCCAAACGTCTCGGTGTTCCACGGCAGTCGATTATTAAAATTTGGCTTGCTGAAAGATTAAACAAATCCACTGCCGCATAGTATTCGAACCTGCCGTTTCACATTGAAGAAAGTGTATTCTAATCGATTACCATACATTGAGCCGATTAGCTGGGTTTGATGATTTCCAGCGTTTTCAAAAAGGACATCGCCAATGGATTCATGCTGCACTTGAGCAGAAGACCAGCTTATCTCGTGACAGTAAGTGGACGCATTTTCACCCATTTTTCCCCATTTTCTTGCTGGTGCAACTGATCGCGAATTGTTTTTGAGGTTTAAAAGCCTGTCCCCTCACCTCCCCGTTCGCCGCACAAAACCTTGACATGTACATACAATTGTGCATACTATAATCCATTATGTTCGAATGGGATAAAGCGAAGGCCAAAAAGAATCAGTTGCGGTCTTTGAAGATCCCAATGCCGTAACCCTTGATGATTTCAGCGGCGATGAGCAACGGTACATTACCATTGGAATGGACGCCTTCGCCGCATTTTGGTGGTAGTTTACACATGGCGTGGCGATAATATCCGTATAATTTCAGCGCGTAAAGCCGTGCGCTACGAGGTGAGACAATATGAAGGCGAAATATGATTTCAGTAAAGGTAAACGTGGTGCGGTCCTTCCTTCTTCTGGTAACAAAGTCCGCATTACTATCAGGCTTGACCAAGATATTGTAGATTGGTTTCGTTCTAAAGTTGAGGAACAAGGTGGTGGCAATTATCAGTCAATGATGAACAACGCTCTCCGAATCTACATGGAAGGCCAGGAACACCCTCTTGAAGAGATTCTGCGACGAGTTGTTCGTGAGGAATTACAAGCGACTCATTAATGCGGGTGGTGAACCAGACGCTGGTCGGGACGGCGAGGACCATGCCGCCCGACAGCTTTCCGTTGTGTAACCAAAGTGTCCTGTAAGCTATGCTATTTCGATGAAAGACGCCAACTTTCGTCGTTTAGCACAGGGATCTAAATCTTTGAATTTCAGCATCATAGCTTGGTGCGACCCCATTTTTCACCCCCATTTTTACCCATCCCATTTTTAGAATTTAGTCAATGTCGTGGTAAAAAACTTATCATTTTCAGACACTTTCCGTCCACAATTCGTTTCGTCGAACGTTCAAAACCCGGCCAGCGCGAGGGCCGCATCGATGCCGTTTTTAAGGACTTCGTTTTTACGATTTTCATCCGACATCATCCGTGACACCTGGAGGGTCCCCACCATCAGCGAGAATATGGCTACGGCTGTCTGCTGTTTTTTTCATCAGAAAAATCTGACGGCAGATAACGTTTTATCAAGCCGAAAAACGTTTCAATTTCCTGGCTGATCATCTTTTGCGATGCTTTGGGGCGCCGGCTCAACTCCGGGCCGATGGCGGCAATGGCGCAGCCATTTTCAGGCGTGTCCCTATGAATGGGGTGCAAGTAGGCCTGAATCAGTTTTTCAAGCCCTCCGTGATTCTTTTTTGCATAGGATTCAAGAAAAGCACGGGTCTCTTCAAGGGCTTGGATGATGGATTTGACGGCAAGCTCTTCCTTGGATTTGAAGTGACTGTAAAATCCCCCGTGGGTCAATCCGGCATCGGACATCAGTCCGGCAATACCCACGGCCTGAATTCCCTCTTTTCTGAAGCGTCTGGATGCAATGTCCATGATTTTTTTATAGGTGTTTTCCCTGTGATCTTTTGGGTATCTCATACCACCCCCTTCCATGGTTGCCCATCACCATACGCCATCCTTTTTAATATGTCACTTGACATATAATAATCCCTTTTTTATATTACGCCCATAATATAAAAAATAACTATTTGAGATTACAATTTTAATTGTGAGGCGTTCCATGATTCCGAAGCTTTTCTTGTTTAGGGTTAAAAATAAAATCACCGGAAGTCTTTTCCCAAACAGACTTGCCCAAAAAACCGCGACACTTTTTTTAACACCCCGGCGATTTCCCATCAAAGACTGGGAAAGAGAGGCGGAAGCGCGGTGTGAGCGGATTTTTTTCGGTCCCGGGCTCAGTGCGGCCCGCTGGTGGGGTCAAAGCGATAAAAAAATACTCATCATGCATGGCTGGGAAAGCAGGGCCACCCAAATGTACCGTCTTGTTGATGGGCTGGTCGAACACGGGTTTGACGTAATCGCGATCGATGCTCCGGGTCATGGCCATTCACCAGGAAACCGGGCCAATCCGGTGGTCTTCTCACAGGCCATCCTTGAAGCGGACAAAAAGTGGGGACCGTTTTATGGGGCTATCGGCCACTCCATGGGGGCGGCCGCCCTAGCCATTGCCTTGGCATCCGGCGCCCGGTTAGGCCGCCTGGTGCTTATTTCCTCACCCAACAATCTGTACGATGTACTCATGTCTTTTGCCAGGTTTGTAGGGCTTCCAAAAAAGGTGGCCGGTTTGTTTGTAAGTCAAGTTGAAAATGAGGTGGGCCTTCCTGCAAGGAACCTTGATGTGGGCACCATCTTTTCCCAAAAAAATCCCCAGGCCCTGATCATCCACGCCAAAAATGACAGGGAGGTTTCCTATAAAAACCATGAGGCCATCATGGCCGCCTGCCCTGGACTTCAAAGCCACTCACCTGAATCCCTGGGGCATCGCAGGATCATCCAGAGTCCTCAAATTGCCCAATTGATACGGTGTTTCTATGGCGTCATCTCACAATAAAACAAAGGAGGTCATGATGCGCTTGGAACAACACCCCACCGTGGTCGCCTACAGGCACGCCCCGAAAAGAAAGAAATCCGAGACCGTTTCACGAGATTGGATCAAACGCCTGGCCTGTGAAGCCGGTTTTGACGATGTGGGCGTCCTCGATATTCATTGCGAAGATTTAGCCGACCAGAAACCGTTTATCGTGGAGGCTTTTCCCGCGGCCAAGACCCTGGTCAGCCTTGTTTTTCGTGTCAACACACCTCAAATTCGGTCAACAGACCGGTCCTTGGCCGATGGTGAATATGTTGCCGTTGAAAAGCAGTCCCGATCAATGATGCGAACACTGATCAGGGAGTTTCGGCGACACAATATCGCCGGCATTACCCCCTCGGAAGGGTTCCCTCAAAATATGGGAAGATGGCCGGAACGCATGTTCACCGTATCCCACAAACCCGCGGCCCAGGCGGCGGGGCTGGGCAAAATAGGGCACCATCGATTGCTGATTCACCCCGAGTTCGGAAGCCATGTGTGCCTTGCCACCCTTTTGCTGGATACGGCCCTTGATGCCTATGATGGTCCACTCGATTACAATCCTTGCATAAACTGCAACCTGTGCGTGGCCAGTTGTCCCACCGGAGCCATTCAAGAAAACGGCGATTTTAATTTTCTCTCCTGTCTTGCTCATGCCTATAGGGACCGGATCGGCGGTTTTATCAACTGGACCGAGGCGTTGATCACCAGCACCACCATGGAGGAGTACCGGAACAAGAGAAATGACGGGGAAACCCTGGCGGTCTGGCAGGCCATGACCACGGGCGGTGGGTATCGTTGCGGGTACTGCATGGCCGTCTGTCCTGCCGGTATCGATGTGATCGGGGATTACATGGACAACAGGGCGGATTATATGAAAACCGTGGTCAAGCCCTTGAAGGACTTGAGCGAAGACGTGTATGTATTTAAAAGTTCCGAAGCCGAAATGTCCTTGCCCAAACGGTTTCCCAATAAAAAAGCAAAACCGGTATAAAATTTTGCCTCCGGCGAACCTTCCCTATCGCACGTACCGAAGACCGAGAGTCGGATCAGGCAACCAGATTGTATCGTTTGCTCATGAAGGTGTAGACGATGTTGGACACCTCACGGATTATTGCTGCGGTCCCGCTTCCAGTTGCCGTAGGGACGGAATAGGGGACCCTAAATAACTAAGTAACTTAGCTTAATCCCCCATCTATGCTATTTTCAAATCATGCCGCGCTTAGCTCGATTGGATGCCCCGGGGATTCTGCATCATGTGATCATCCGGTTAAAGACACGACCGACAAAGAGAATCTGACTGAACGGCTATCGTGTTTACTTCCGGAAACCCAGACGCTTCGTTATGCCCGGGCATTTCTAAGCAACCACGCTCATTTCCTATTCCGTTCAGGCCTCGATGGCTTATCCGGATTAATGCAACGCTTGCTGACTGGTTCAGGATTTAAAGGCATTGGCGGATTACGCGTTCAGCGGCCATCGTTTGCTTACCGGCGCAGGCGACTGAAACTGGCAGGAAGGCTGTTATGTGCGGGGCTATTTTGTACTATGAAGTGAGTATCGATTTTGATGGTGAGAACTACTATTTGTTCCAGTTAACGATTTTTAATTCCGGTACTCGAATAAACTCTTTTTCGTTGTTGGTGACCAGCGTGCAGTCAATTGAAATCGCATGGGCGGCGATAAGCATGTCAAGGGCACCAATAGGTGTCCCTTGCTTTTTCAAATTGACTCTTAGATCGCCATTGAAATATTGGTTTCATTTTTATAGGTTGTGGTAATAGGAAATATGCCACGAAAAGCCCGCATAGACGCACCTGGAGCGCTGCATCATATTATTGTCAGGGGTATTGAGCGTCGAAAGATATTTTATGACGATGAAGACCGGGACAACTTTCTGGAACGGTTGGGAGCCATCTTAACCGATACCGAAACGCCTTGTTACGCATGTGCCCTGATTCCAAATCACGTACACACGTAGCTTGTTGTGTTATTGGACGACGCGAGAGCTGGGCATGACAACCATCGATTTATCAAAAAACTGAAGGCATCGCAACCAACCGTCAGGCAAGCAGCAAGAAGAGGAGAGAAAGTCGCGCAAAAACTTGGGCTAAACCTCGATGGAAAAGCCAGTCAATAATCCCGTCTCTTTCTATCTCATGTGAGATTGACGTCATGACGTCATGGTGCTATAGTGTTTTCAACGTATTCATTGGAGGTGACACTGTGGCTACTTTATCTAAAAGATCAACCATTTATTTAGATCCTGCCTTACATCAGGCATTGCGTCTTAAATCTGTTGAGACATCTCGATCAATGTCTGACCTCATTAATGAAATTGTAAAAGAAGCCCTGGCAGAGGATGCCGAGGATCTATCAGCCTTTGACGAAAGAGCCAATGAACCCTTGATCAGCTATGAGGAAATGGTAAAGAGGCTAAAAAAAGATGGGCGGATATAAAATCTTCTTTAGAAAATCGGTCTGGAAAGATTTTGAATCCATCCCAAAAAAAGAATTAAATAGAATTCTCGAAAAAATTGAGTCTCTTTCAGAAAATCCCAGGCCTTCCGGCTCTCAAAAATTAAGCGGTCAGGAACGTTTTCGCATTCGTCAAGGCCGCTATCGTATCATTTATTCAATTCAAGACGAAGAATTGACAGTTTGGATTGTTAAAGTCGGCCATCGCAAGGGTGTATATCGGTAGCGAACCTGTCGTTTCAAAAGGCGTTCACCCGGAACTTTCAAAACGAGTTGAGAAAACCGGAAATGGCGTTGGGGACATTCTACTTCATGATTCCAACCAATAAACCCGTCCCCAACTTTACAACTTTACCTATTTGGCATATCACCCACCGATGTCATAAGAGAAAATTCTTGCTCAAGTATGTCCAACGATCATCATCGATGGTTGCAGTGGCGACCTGATTAGAAGCCCCCTATCGCACGTACCGAAGACCGAGAGTCGCGGCGGATCAGGCAACCAGATTGTATCGTTTGCTCATGAAGGTGTAGACGATGTTGGACACCTCACGGATGACATTGCTGCGGTCCCGTTTCCAGGTGCCGTAGTGAGATGCCCGTCTATCTTTTTGGATGATGCCAATGAACGTATAGGGATAATTTCCGCCCTTGCGCCCTTCCGCCACGATCACGCCCATGTCGCCACAGAGGTGTGCGGTGGAGCCTGTTTTGTGCAAGAGCTTGGCACTCGACGGCACGTCAACGGCACCGTCCTGAATTCGGTCCCGGTTGGGCAGGCCCATATAGTACTGGATCTGATCCGCATACGGCAGTCGATACTTAACCATCGCATACAGGAACCGGCTGTAGTCATGGGCGGACGCCTTGTTGCGGTAAGATCGTCCGTTTTTTGGAATAAACTCAACAATTCGGGTCTGCTGGAAGATACTGCCGGCATGGCGTTTGAGCACTTGCTCCACTTCATGGGGGCGATTGGCGGCCGGTCGTCCACTGCCTACGCGGTTGATGAAAAAGTTCGCTGCGCTGTTGTCACTGTAGCGAATCATGGCCTCCATCTTGCGCCGGATCAGGTCGTTGTAGGGATAGCGCCGCTCGTTTTCCTGGTGGCGAAAGAAATACGCCTGGGCCAAAAACGGTTTGATCATACTGGCCGCCTGAAGCGGCCGGTCTTCATTAATCGATACGCATTTGGAACCGGCCGTGAAATCATAGACCGACCATGCGGTTCGTTCGTCCGCGGGGATGCGTCCAGCACGTCGCAGCTGCTGAATATATGCGTTGACGCTGTACCCGAGTGACGGTTCACTCTCCGCAATCGCCGGCACTGCCAATCCGCTCATGATTCCTGCCGCGGCGGCACCTGCAAGCAATTCCAAAAATTGCCTGCGGCCAAGCAGTCCTGACATAAAATATTTCCTCCTCGTCAATGGTGGTAAATCGATTACGGGCTGAGACCTTCCATCAGCGCCGCGGCATTCTTGCCGATTTCATTGTGATTATACCCGCCCTCCAGAATGGCGAAACAGCCACCATTGTGTTTGCGGGCGGAATTGATCACCATTCGCCCCATGGCGTGATAGTCCTCGGTCAGCAGCAGTCCTCCCCAATCGCGCACGTGGTGGTCGAAACCCGCGGAGATACCGATTATATCAGCCGGATGCGCCTGGATAAAGGTCTTTACCTCCTTGAGATACTTGTCGCGGGTGTGGCTTGTCGGATTGCAGATCGTCACCCAGCTGCGATGCTCCAAAATGTTCACATTGCCGTCGCCGTAATGGAGATCGAAATCCAATATCGTGGCGGTTTCGATCAGGCCTTCATGCTTGAGGGCCAGCAGAGCCACCGCCATGTTGTTGAAATAGCAAAAGCCCCAGCAACTGTCATCAGAGGCATGGTGTCCGGGTGGCCGGATGGCGCCAAAGGTAGGCGCCTTGAGACCAAGCCGGGCTGCCTGTATGGCCCCGCCTGCGGCAAGTGCGGCAATGTCGTAAAGTCCTTCCGCGCGGACGAATTCAATATGTTCCATCGTATGCGCAAGGGCAATTTGTGCTTCGGTGGCTGGCTCTGCTTCAATCAGTTCCGCGCCGGCCGGAAGCGCATTCATTACCGCCTCAATCCTTCCGGCTTTCGCCGCCGGGTCAGAGGTATAAACCGGATAAAAGCTGTGACTGTAGATGACTTTCATCGATCCATGCTCCACTATTATAAGGAATTTTTGCTAATGTATCGCCTGCGAATAGATTGTAACTGGATTCGTGCCTTTTTGCCAAAAGATTAGAATATAGAATATAGTAACGCATAAAATCATGCCCGTCCCTGACTTACACTCATGCCATGCGACAAAGGGCTTCCATATTGGATGCCAAATGCGATTGCCCTGGGGTCGCCAAGACAACAGATTGACATAATACGATAAAGTATGAAAAAATAGCCTCAATTTGATCTTAGCCGTTCAGTTTCATAGGCAAAAACATCATTTCAAGAAAAATGTGTCATGGCACGCGCCAACAGAGATTTCGTTCCTGGATATATCTGGCGCTTGACCCACCGTTGTTATAAGCGGGAGTTCTTGCTCGAATTTTCAGGGGACCGCCGTCGGAAGTAAGCTTTTGTCAAAAACAACACCATGTCATGAAATCACAGGCAATTGGGCGGCGGATGGTTGAAAATTACCGGCAGAAGGGTATCAGTTGAGAGAAACCATTGCGGAATTTGGCGACGTCGGACCTGCAGATAAATGTTAAACCTGGGGGAGGCAGGATTCAGGAAGAACATCAAGCACTTTAATGTCTATTTTTTTGATTTCTTCGTTATGACGCCCTGTCCTCTCCTGGCGTGTGGACACTGGTTGGTTGGGCACATGTCAACAAACTGTTTGAAAAGACCTGGATGGAGAAAAAACTTAATCGCAAATGAATAGGAAAACACAAATGGCCTTTGCTACCACATTCTTCATCTTAATATTGTTAACGATTATTGCACACTTGCACCCCTGGCTATATCGGCCAACCCCGATGCTCGAGTCCAAACTTACTACGGGGACTGAGAATAACGCAACGCTATTTGTTTTCGTACACGGACTTGATCGAGGCCGATTTTGGCCTTCCATGCAGCAAGTGTTGGAACCGCACGGAGCTACATTGCAATTCAGTTATCCTTACCCGCTTTTTTCCAACGCTGAACCGCTGACCATTGCACGGCGAATTTCAGATGAAATAGAGAAGAAAGTCAAGGAGGGCAATTATCAGAGCGTGACGTTGATTGGGCAAAGCATGGGTGCTCTGCTAGCTAAGCGAGCTTTTCTTGATGCAGAAGATTGCAACAAGAACTGGTCGTCAAAGGTTTCTCGCATTGTTCTCGTTGCTGGTATGAACCGCGGCTGGGACATTTCGGGGCAAAAACCCTCGGACATGCGTTTCAGCCGCTGGTTTACATTCTGGATGGGAACTTGGTTCGGCCGAGTGGCTGGGGTGGGCAAGCTAATACTGAGCATGGAGACAGGCGCGCCGTTCGTGGCCAACTTGCGCATTGACTGGATAGAGCGCATGATTAATCCGGAGCGTCGCGGAGTCGAGGTCGTACAATTGCTGGGGGATATCGACGACATAGTCAGCGCTGAAGACAATAAGGATTTACGTACCATTGGCAAGGGTAAATTTGCTTGGATTAAAGTTCGCGGTACCGGTCACGGTAACATTGTTGATTTTTCCGATCCGACAACTGTAGGAAACTTGAAACTCGGCGAGTATCGCAAGAAGAAGTTTGCGTTGGCAGCAACGGAGCCGGATTTTGTTAAATTATCTCGCTCGAATGAGGTTCTTTCATTTCAACCAGACCTGGACGTCACTCAGGTGGTGTTTGTTGTACACGGCATACGAGATCTCGGCGAATGGGCTGCGGCTTTCGAACAGGAACTCCAGAAACAGTATCAGGAATTACAGCCTCCCGGTTCGACAAACAAACTCGCGGTAGCGTCAGCTAGATACGGATACTTTGGCATGGGACCCTTCTTGCTTAGGCCTGTTAGGGAAAAGTATGTCAAATGGCTGATGGATGAATTCACGGAAACCCTGGCTCGGTATCCGAACGCCAAACAAGTGCACTTCGTCGGGCACAGCAACGGAACCTACCTTATGGCGACAGCACTTGAGCGATACAGCTCCTTGAATATAGGGCGAGTGGTGTTCGGTGGCAGCGTGGTTCGGCAGGACTACCGTTGGTGCAAAGTGCTTAAGCATCGTAATATGTGGTTGGGCGGTAATCAAGCGCCGCAAGAGCAGGAAGCACGGTTGCGGGTAGTCAACTACACTGCGGTTGATGACTGGGTGGTTGCCCTGTTCCCTAGATTTTTCGAACCTCCAGTGCCGATGTTCCTACTGAGGAACGATATCGGCAGTGCAGGCTTTAATGGCTTTTCGAAAGATATACCCCAGGTTGTAAATGTGCGAGGACTTACCGGCGGGCATGCGGCATTCTTGGGTCGTATACCTGAAATTGCTACTTTTATTCTCAAGGGTAAGTTGGATACAGAACCTGTGTTAGCAAGCGACAACAATAGGGGGTGGGGCGATAACGTGATAACGATGCTGTCGGATTGGGGTTCACGTTGGGGCACATGGTTCGTTGTCTGGCCCATTCTGGCATTTATCATAGTGATTGTAGGGTGGCATGTCGTAACGGCAGCTGCGGAGCCTAGATGGCCGTTCTTTGTGGCTTACGTCGCATTGTTACTGATGCTAATGCGCCATGTTTGACAATTGAGTCCGGTGACCACTTGTGGAGATGCATTGTTTATGTCGATTTGAATATGGTCAGAGCCGGTATCGTTTGAGATGCTCGAGCCGTGTAATGATATTCAATTGATATGACAGGGAAGGAAGGAATGATGATGGATTCAGATGAATTAGATAAACTCGTCGGACAAATCCGGAAAGACTATGTATTGATCCAAAAGGGGAAGCTATGGATGATATTCGGTGGATTCATAGGCGTCTTAACTGCAGCCGGTTTAATAAGCTATGGGTCGGCAAAAGCGGTTTTAGCGTCGGCAACGGCGAAGCAAGTTGAGCAGGAAATAACTGAACTGAAGGCTACTGCCGAAAAACAGGTGGAAGAAATTACCGACATGCATCAGACGTACAAAAAACAGTTAGATAATCTGTCGTCCTACGAACAGAGAATCGAAACGGTAGAGGCTGCGTTTGAGAATAAAACCGTGAAGGCCGGCACGCCTTATTACATTCTAGGCCAGGGGAAAAAGGGCTACCTCGTCGTCCGGGGGAAGGACTATTCAAATGCAACGCCAATTGTCTTCGCTACAGGCAGGGCAGAGGGGTGGCAGTTTGTTCCAGCTCAATAGTATCGCCTTTAAGATCATGTTTTGGACGCTTTTCAAACAATCCAGCGCTTGCGGACATTGATCAGGCTCAGCCAAAACAACAGAACGCAGAATATCACCAGCACGCCAAAATCCAATGCCGGTGGAAAAAGGTTTTGCCCCGCAAAACTCCAGCGCAGGATGTCGACGCCGTAGGTCAACGGCAGGGCGTAGGACAATGGCTTGAGAAAAACGGGCAGCTTGGCAATGGGGAAGAACAACCCACATAAGAAAATCATGGGGAAACGGAAGAAATTGGAGAAGGTCTGTGCCTCGAAGACCTCGCTGACCGCCACGGCAATGAACAGGCCCAAAAATGTCGAGACCACGGCGATCAGCACCACGGCAGGCAAGAATGCCGACCAGGCCGCCTGGGAGAGATTCACGATAAACGCCGCGATGGCCACCGGCACCAGGGCATTGGCCACACCAAACAAAATCGCGCCGCTGGTCTTGGCCAGCATCAACAGTTCAAGCGGTATGGGCGCCATCAGCAACCGTTCGAATGAACGGTTCTTTTTCTCGAACGTCACGGTGACCGCCAGCATGGAGGTGGTGCCGAACAGGATCGAGACGGCCACCACGCCGGGCAGCAGGGTGAGAATGCTTTCCAGTCCGCTGCCGGTTTTGATGAAGAACATGCCCGTCCACGCCAGCGGGAAAATGATTCCCCAACTGACATTGGGCGGCTTCAGGTAGTACGTCCGCATGTCCTTGAGCATGATATTCCAGAATGCGATCCAGATTTTCATCGGCCACCGCCTTTCCGCTCTTTCTCCTTGCGCATGGCCGCTGCCTCGATGCCGGTGATGCGCACGAAAATATCCTCAAGGGACGGGCGCACCCTTTTGGCTTCGACCACCTCGGCGGAATGCATTTCCAGCAGCCGAACCAGGGGGCCCACCCCGACCGGCTGGTCGGCTTCGACGCGGATCAGGCCATTTGCCGGCTCCGAGAATTCCAGATCGGGAAACGCCTCGGTCAGCCTGGCGTGAACATCGTCCGGCATGTTTGCACAGGCAATCTGCAGGACATGCTTGGCCTTGATCGGCTGGATCAGGCGTTCGACCGTGTCGATGCGCACAATCCGGCCGGACACGATGAAAGCAATGCGGCCGCACAGCCGTTCCGCCTCTTCGATGTAATGCGTGGTGAGGAAGATGGTGGTGCCTTCCCGATGCAAATCGGCAATCAGCTGACGAACTTGCCTGGCGCTGGCCACATCGATGCCGGTGGTGGGTTCGTCCAGGAAAAGGATCGCCGGCCGGTGGATGATGCCGGCGGCGATGGTGAGTTTGCGCTTCATGCCCTTGGAATAACCGCCGAAGCGGCGATCCGCCGCCCGGGCCAGACCAAAATTATCCAACAGCTTCCGGGCCCGGGCCCGCCTTTCGGTTTTGCCCATGCCGTAAAGCGCCGCACAGAAACAAAGATTATCGAAACCGGTCAATTCCTGGTAGAGGTTGCTTTCGTCCGGAACCACGCCGACGAGGTGCTGGGCCGCCTTGGGATTGGCCGTGCAGTCAATGCCGCCGATGCGGATGGTTCCCGCATCCGGCCTTGCCAGGCCGGTCAGCATGTTGATGGTGGTGGTTTTCCCGGCACCGTTGGGGCCGAGGAAACCGAAGAGTTCACCCTTGCGGACGGTGAAGGTGACACCGGCGACCGCTTCCACGCCTTCAAAGGATTTGGCCAGATCCTCGACAATAATGGACTCGTCCATCCTGCTGCTCCTCAGAAGTAATAACGTACCCAGGCTTCAGGCCGCCATGCGTCCGGCTTTTCACCGAACTCGGTCCGTGACGGGCCGACAGGAATACCCACCCGGCAATTGAATTCCAGGTTGGTCACCGGCGTCCAGGTCAGGCCGGGCTGAAGGTTGAAGCTGAAATCCTGCAGGTTGACCATCGACGTGATCCAGGGGGTGAAGTAGAGAATATCGAACGGTTCCTTCTGTGAAATCTTGAGATAGAAGTAATCCTCACCCATATTGCGCTGCTGATAGACCGGGCCTGCAAGCCTACTGGCGCGTTGCATTGAAGCGCTGTCGCCGGTGATCTGCCAGCGGTCGAAGGCCGCCTCCTGGTAGGTGAAAAAGGCTTTCATTTCGTCGCGGTCATATCCGTTACCGTTGTGGTAATATTCGGCAATGAAAGTGGTGTCCAGGGCGTTGAGATAGCGCATTCCGATCAGATAGCTGACCTGATCTTCCCTGCTCGCGGTCGATGGGCCATCGGCATCGATGACGACATGGGCGACGTCCCGCCGATAGGCCAGCTCACCATGCACCTCGATGTTTTCGGCCAGGTTCCTGGCAAAATCGAAGCCCAGGCTTAATGGTTGGGACGGCCCGTCGTAGCAGATGAAATCAAGGTCGGTGTCATGCCAGAGCAGGTAAAGCTTGAGGGCGGCATTCAGATCGCCGTCGTCGCCGAAGTCCGCATTGGTCCAGTCCTCGATGACCGGCAGCAGCATGGCGGTCAGTCCGATGTTGGCCAGCCCGCCGGCGGTGAAGCTCTTGATCAGGTCGACCCCCGCGAAGGTGTTCCCCTCCAGGCTCAACGTCGGGTCGTCGGGGTCCTTGGGCGGATTGATAAAGCCGACCGGGTTCCAGGCATAGCCCTTGCCCCACAGCACCAGTTTTTGCCCGCATCCAGGGTCAGGTGCGGGGTGGGCGTCAGGGACACGTACCCTTCGTAGATCTTGTCGGTCCACTCGTTTTCCGTGTACGTGTCGGCGAATTCGTGATGGGTCAGCAAAACAGCCTGCAGCATGCCTGCACGGAATTTCCCCGAAAGCTCCGCCGACAGGTGCCAGTCGTGGGCATCGCTGCCGGGATCATCCTGGAACCGGATCAGGCGATAGCGGGCCGAGGTTTCATCGAACCGATGGGTGATGCTGCGGGCCTCCAGCCGGGCACCCAACTCGTAGGGCTTCGGCCGCGCCTCCGGAATCGTGAAGTCATATTCTCCGGCGGTGACCGTGCCGCAACAGGCAGCCATTATCAATAGTACCAAGATCGACTTTGCGATGATGTTTTTCGCAAGGATAGAGGAGGGAGAACGCAGGGCAATCGCAAGTAAAATCAAAAACCGGCCGTTCCTGAACACGCACCATTCCCGAAAGTGGGAAAATGCCAAATGCCAAAGCCCAAATGTCAAATGAAGGATGAAATCGATTTTAAAATAGATAGAATACCACCATTTGGCATTTTTCATTTGGTCTTTGACATTCATGGACGCTCTATTTTTGGGAAGAAAAGCAACCCGGAAATCTATATGCGATTGCCCTGAGGGAGAACGCCGTATGGTAATCCTGCGACAACCGATAACGCCGTCCAAGAACACGATCTTAACGTCGATAGACAAATCCAAGTCAGCGCAGATCCTTAATCCGGGGCAGGTAGTTGAGGGTAAAAACTTCATCCGCCAGGCGGCGTTTCTTCAGGTTGGCGAAAATCATGATCGAGCGATACCCCTTATACAGCGGGCTGTCGGTTTCCATCACCGACGGGCGCCTGACACCATCGCCGACATCTTTGATCTCCTTGAAATGCAGGGTCTTGATGAGCATTCCCGTGGCCGCGAAGCAATCAATGCGCGTGGGCACCCGTTCATCCTTCAGCACCCACATCTTCAGCCGGTCATAGGCGACCGCGCCGGTCTTGGCTTTCAGCTCCAGCAGATGCTGGCCCTGATCTTCCTGAAAGGCCGTGACGTCGTACTCGACACTGTAGTCCAGCCGCATGATGTCGGCGTTGTTGAAGACGCCGCCCACAATCGTTTGCATGCTGGTGATGCGGATCGGCCGGCCCACATTGGGAATGTAGAGCCACATGTTGTCGCCCAGGCGCAGGGTGGCGCGTCCCGCTTCACTGGCCGGAGAGACAAACAGGGTCACGATCTTGTCCTGGTCCTTTTTGAGGAACCAGAGCACGAACTCCTTCCGGCTGCCGTCCGGTTCGATGTTGATGATCTTGCGGTACATTTCAAGGTCGTTCGGCTGGAGGTTTTGGTCCACCTGGGCAAGGATCTCGGTACCGCTCAACGGTTCCCCCCAGGCGGCACCGGCCAGCATGCAGAGCATCAGGACCACCGCCGCGTTCAAGGCTATTTTCATTGGAAACTCCTGTTTGCAAAATCAGATATGGTGGCCTCGTAAAAAGTCGCAGTTTCGACGGATTCGTAAAACGCTCAAGATCAAGGCTTGCGAATCCTTAAGGAATGAGGCGTACTTTTGCGTACGTCGCAGTGACGAAGGATACGCGTAACGCCGATATTGGGCGTTTTACGAATTCGTCAGATATGGCGCAAGGCGTCCACCGGCACCAGCCTCGACGCCTTGGCGGCCGGCTGCAGGCTGGCCAGGATCGAGACGCCCACAACGATGAGACAGGCCGACGTCAGCTCGCCCGGCGAAACACTGGGCGCAGGGTGAAAACCTGGTTGGCGCCGCCGAAGGTGACGGCCACCCCCTTGAAGTTCAGGATCCAGAGAATCAGCAGGCCGATGACCGCGCCGGCCAGGGCGCTGAAGAGTCCCAGGCAGAATCCCTCGGCCACGAACAGACCCAGGATCCGTCCCGGCGGGGTGCCCATGGCGGCCAGGGTGCCAATCTCGCGCACGCGTTCGTAGACGCTCATCATCATCACGTTGAGCACGCTGATCAGCACCACGGCGATCAGGATCGTCCGGACACCCAAGGTCATGATATTGATCATGCGCACCACGTTGTAAAACGGCGTCAACTGCCGCCAGGTGTGCAGTTCGAACATGGGTTTGTTCTGCGGGTTGGTCATGGGGCCGAGAATGCCTCGCAAGGCCGCGGCCACCGCCTCGATCCGGTCGAAATCGTTCACCCGTACGGCGACTTCGCTGATTTCACGCGTTTGCATGCGCAGCAGGGCGGCGGCATCGTCGATATGCAGATACCCGTCCCGGCCGCCAGGCCCCATGAGGTTCTCCACCAGCCCGGCCACCTTGAAGGTCATTCCGTTGACCGATCCGTCCTTGTTGTTGGCCACCAGCACCACGGTATCGCCGGCGCCGACGTTCATGCCTTTGGCCAGGGCCTCGGGCAGCAGGACTTCGCCGGGGGCCACCAAAAGATCCCCATGGGCGGCATCGCGGATGCGCGAAATCAGCAGCGGCGCGGTGGCCTGCTCTTTTGCGGATCGATACCGTTGAGCCGGACATTGGTGGTCTGGGCGTAATTGCTCAGCATGGCGCCGAATTTGATTCGCGGGGAAAAGCCGCCACCCCGGGGTTTTCGGTCAGGATGGCGGACAGTTTCGCATAGGCTTTGGCCGTGAGCATGCGGTCCAGCGGCAGGTTGTCCACGCTGGACATGTAGCCCTTGCGGTGGATCTGCAGATGGCTCAGCATGGAATCGGTGATCTGCCCCACGATGGCGCGCTTGAAGGACTCGCTCAGCCCGGCGAACACGATCACCGCCACAATGCCGACGACGATCAGCATGCCGGTAAGCAGGGTGCGGCGCTTGTTCCGCAGCAGGTTTTTCAGTGCGAGGCTCAGAATTTTAAGCATGGCGATCCTCCCCGTATGCCGGCGGTTTGTCCAGAAGCCTCCCGTCTTCCAGATAGAAGGTCGCCTCGGCCTGATCCATGATCCGGGGATCGTGAGTGGAAAAGACGAAGGTGGTGCCGAATTCTTCGCGCATGCGTTTCATGAGGGCCATCACCCGCTGGGCCGTGGCGCCGTCCAGATTGGCCGTGGGTTCGTCGGCCAGAACGATTTCCGGGTTGCCCACCAGGGCGCGGGCGATGGCCACCCGCTGCTTCTGGCCGCCGGAAAGCTGCGCCGGGTATTTACGGGCCTGATCGGCCATGCCAACCGCCTCCAGCACCCGCTCGACCGCCGGCCGGCGTTGCGCCTTGGGCATGTCGCGAATCATCAGCAGGGGATACTCCACATTTTCGAATACCGTGAGCACCGGCAGGAGACTGAAGTCCTGAAACACGAACCCCAGCTTATTTCCCCGAAACCGTGCGCCCCGACGACGATCCAGGCGGCTGACCGGCTGGCCGGCCACGATCACCTCGCCGGTGGTGGGGCGGTCCAGACAACCAATCAGGTTGAGCGCGGTGGTTTTTCCGCTACCCGAAGGCCCCACCAACGCCACAAAGGCGCCTTTGGCAATCCGCAGGCTCACCTGGCTCAGGGCCGCCACGTCCACCTCGCCCATGCGATAGCTTTTGGAAACCTGTTCGAAAGAAACAATGTGCATGGTATGAACTCTCTTCTTGGGGGACAGACAAAAAATTGGATGAAACCGAGGATAACCCGAATGGTCCTGTTTTTCAAGCGTAAGCTCATTATATTGGTATCTGCCGTTTCTGGTAGACTGGAAATCTACAGTTTTGGTAAGCTGCCGCTTTTAAAGTGGTTATTCTCTTTGAGATAAATTTTACAAAGCTTTATGGTCGGTCATTTGATGTGAATGGACAATGGCTTTGAACACTGTTGGTGGTGGGGGACCAGGATGATGTTCGTGCCGAGGACTCAGGCAACCTGTGGTTTGCCATCAGCGGCGTCACGAATGTTTCCGGGCTACTTCATCGGCAAAGCTTTTCCCGAAAGTTATGACAAAGGGGATAGACAAAAATATTTTTTGGGAGAGCCCGTTTTCTATATTCGGAAACGAGGCTGTAGCCTTCGGTTGTGCCGATGGATACCCAGTTGGCAGCCTTGTAGCACGTACCTCTCAAATTTATATGCACTTGTTGTTACATCCATCATCCTCATCGTATCATCTTTTCTCATAAAGCGTTGATAGCTTCCTATTCAATCCCCTGAAACAACGCCAAGCGCATCTCACCGGCCTCAGGGCGCGCCGGCGCGGCGTTTTCCAGGCCGAGTAAAAGTCGGCTGGCCTTTTGGGGATCCTGGTGGTAGAGGCGGGCGGCCACTTTCAGCAGAGGGCGGTAGGCGGCCTCGAAATCGGGACTGGTGCGCACGATGGCCATCAAGGGGTTGACCACTTGGGCGATGAGGCTGTCGACGTCCGGGGTCGGCCTAATATGGGCGCCGGTGGCCAGATAGGCGTTGCGGGCCTGCCAGTAGGCGGCCAGCCGCATCTGTTGGGTTTGCGTGGCCGAGGCTGTGAGAATATCTGCGGGGTGGGGTGAGAAAGCCTGCACGAGGGCCAGCAGACGGTCACTGGCGGATAGGTCCGCAGCCGTGCGATAGACAAATCGGGGGGCCTGGAAAAGCACGGCCGGGTGGTCATCGGTGTTCAGTGGTCCTGCACCGGCGAATGCGCGTAATTGGGCTGCATCGGCCAGGTAATTGCCGAGCAGGGTATAGACACTGGTAAGTCCCACGGCCCGCAGATCCCGGGCCAGGGCCGGGTGGGAGGCCAGGCGTGTGTCAAACGCCTGGACATTCACTTGCAGGGGTTTCCGGCCGGCGATCAAGCCGATGATGGGCTGGGTCAGGCTGTGGTGCGCCAAGAGCGCGCCGCCATCCGGGAAGACATCCAGAAAAGTACGCGTGATCAGGCGCAGCAGATCGATATCCATCTGATACAGGGGCAGCCATTGGCAGAAGATGCCGTCATCGCTGAGCCGCTCCCGGATGGCCTGGAAATGCTCGCGGGTGTAGAGAAAACCGGCGCCGTCGCGGGAGGGATGGAACAGGTCGGCGACGATCACATCGTATGCGGATGGGCTGGCCAGGACGAAACGCCGGGCATCGGCGGTGAAGATGGTGAGATTTTCCGGGCCGCCGATCCGCTTGAGGGAGGGTTGAAAATAGAACATCAGGGGCACGATTTCGGGAATCAGCTCGACGCCGTCCACCTGGAGTTCGTCGTATTGGGCTGCCGCGGCCGCCGTGGTTCCGGTGCCGAGTCCCAGGAAGAGCATCCGTTGTGGGTCGGGATGCAGCATCAGGGGGATCAGGGCCTGGCGCTGATCGGAATAGCGCGAGGCGGTACCGCCCATCTGGTAGTGGTTGTTGACCATGAGATGGAAGTTCTGGCGCGCGTCGCGCACCACGGTCACATCGGCCATGATTCCGTTTTGGTGGGCGGCGATGCTTTCACCCGGGGAGAGCCGGAGTTGGTCCAGGGGATGGGGAAGGAAAAGGAACAGGCCGGCGGTCAGGGCACAGCCGGCCGCTGGCCAGGCCAGCACCGGTCGCCG
>NZ_BBCC01000090.1 GCF_001311845.1 Desulfosarcina cetonica JCM 12296
AAATGATTTCATCATCTTCGGTTACCTTTTTATAGCGGACATGGTTGATCTTAATGCAGGTGACGCCGCGGGCAAAAATGGCTTTTTTAAACCCCTCGGCGCCGTCGTACTTACTGATGGTGTTGAATACCTCCAGGAAGACCCGGATTTCCCGTTTTTCAAGACCGGATTCAAAGGACATGGATTGGATGCCGTTTTTCTTGAACAGCATCACCAGGCGGGAGACATTCAAACGCGGATCCAGGGGCTCTTCATCAACGAAAAACTCCTCGCGATTGAGAATGAAAACTAAGGGGTCGATGCGCTCCAAAAGATCCATCGCCCCTTGGTAGAAAAGGTCGATGGACTGTTCCACGAATGGATGATTGGGTTGATACATCATCGATCGGTTGAACAACAGGGCGATGGTTCGACCGAACTGGGCAAGCTGACTTTTGGTTGCACTATCTAATGGCATGGGATCCTCTGGATGACGATGATGGCGCTAAACTGGCTTTGTAATGTTCTAACGCATTGGCAAATTCACGGCAGGAGGCATAGCGTCGATCGCGGTCGAATGCCAGTGCCTTGAATAGAATGTCATCCAGGGCACGGTTGGCCATCGGATGAACCTGGGACGGTCGCTGTTGAAAAAGCCGATCCTTCAATGCGAGTTTCATCTTAAGCAAATCCATGGCCGTTTGATAAGGGGGGTATGGCACCCGCGACATGAGCATTTCGAGCATCATGACACCGGCGCTGTACTGATCCGCCCGACCGTCAACGGTTCCGGACAAGACCTGTTCGGGTGCCATGTAGATGGGGGTTCCCAGCAGCAAACGGTCGCTTTTGCCTTTGGTCCGGGAAACCCGCGCCACACCAAAATCGGTGATCAGGGGACGCTTGGCGTGGTTTTCGATCATGACGTTGTCCGGCTTGATGTCCCGGTGAATAATATCGTTGTCATGGGCGTAGGCCAGGGCATTCAGGATTTTCAGCATCAGCTCGATCACGGTGTTAATGGGCATGAAACGCTTTGAGGGAACAATGTTTCTCTGGACGCGTCGGATATAGTAGGTGAGTTCATGACCCTGCACCAGTTGCATCGTAAAGAAGAGAAACGCATCGGTTTCCCCCACTTCATAAATGGGGATGATATGCGGGTGCGCCAGAATGGCGGCCGATTCTGCTTCCTGCTGGAAAAATTGGGCGCTTCTTTTCGTCAGCAGCGATTTGGGAAGAAGCTTGACGGCGATCTGACGTTTGAGCGTTTGCTGATAGGCCACGAAAACGGCTGACATGGCGCCATGGCCCAGTTTTTTAAGCAGAACGGAAGTGCCGACGTGTTGACCGACCAGATGATCCAGATTGAGGGTTGCAATGGTTGACATCTTCCCGTCCTTGGTATTCTGATCTACATGCCAATTCCGTCGATGCGCGTTCCGCAGGCTTGGCAGCGGCTGTTTTCAAGTCGCTTTTGTGCGATGCGGAAACCGCGCCGGGCAATGACCACCTGCCCGCAACCGGGGCAGAGCGTGTCTTCGCCGCCCTGGCCGGGAATATTTCCGGTATAAACGTATTTCAGCCCGGCGGCAATACCGATCTCCCTGGCCTGGATCAGGGTTTCCACCGGGGTTACGTCCCGATCGGTCAGTCGGTACGTCGGATGAAACCGGCTGACATGCCAGGCGTCTCGGGGCCCAATTCCTTGGCGATAAATGCGGCCAGCCGGGAGAGTTCGGCGGCATCGTCGTTGAGCCCGGGAATGATCAGAGTGGTGACTTCGACCCATATGTCGTTGGCTTTCATCCGTTTCAGGGTCGCCTTCACCGGCTCGATGCGGGCACCGCATTGTTTTTTATAAAAGTCTTCGTTGAATGCCTTGAGATCCACATTGGCCGCATCCAGCCAGGGGCTGATCCGCTCAAGCGCCGCATCGCTCATGTACCGTTGGTGACGAAGATGTTTTTGATGCCCTGGCGGTGGGCCAGTTCGGCCGTATCGCAGGCGAATTCAAAAAAGACCGTCGGCTCGGTATACGTGTAGCTGATGCTGGCGCAATCCCGCTGACGGGCGGCTGCTACCACCGCTTGTGGCGTGGTTGGCTCACCGGTGATCATGCCTTCTCGATCAGCGGGCATTTGGGCGATGTCGGCATTCTGGCAGAAACGGCATTTGAAATTGCATCCCACGGTAGCGATGGAAAAGGAACGGCTGCCGGGTAGCAGATGAAAAATGGGTTTTTTTCGATAGGGTCGTCACCCGCCGCGATCAGTCGTCCATAAACCAGTGAATACAGAACGCCTCCGCGATTTTCACGAACGCCGCAGATGCCGCGTTTGCCATCACCGATCAAACACAGATGGTTGCAAAGCCGGCAACGGACCTGTTGCTTATCGAGAGTTTCGTAGAGCCATGCTTCCATTGGAATGGGCTCCTTTCCAAATGGCATGAAAGATTGAAATTGTGTTTTTTATAATTTAAACAGACGGTTGATGTGGTTGTCAACGGTTTCCGACTATGTGGGCACCGTTTTGGGATGCGGGCCGACCGCCGTATCGGCCGGGTTGCCACTGGGCAAGCACAGGCTGGCGGGTCGCATGCCCGTGCAACCGGCGGCACCGGCGGCCATATGGCCGACCTTGTTGGGCTGATAGCGGATGGCCAGCGGGCGGGTGCGAAAACGGGGAACAAGGGTGACGATCATGCCGGCAAACGTTCCAAAAGGAAACCGTTGTACCAGGCCGGAGCCCTCGATCTGTTTCATCCAGGATCCCCAGGGACCGGGCAGCTGACACACCGTGCGCCAGCACACCGGTACGGGACCCAACAGTCGCCGAACCATGCCTTTGATCTCCCAGACGCTGAAAAAGGTGGCCCTGTTGTAAATGGTCGGTGTGAAAATGCCTTTCACCCGACGGCCGATGCCGGTAAGGGCATAACGGTTCAAGAATCCGATAAAGACGCGATCCTTGGCCACCCGGAAGGCTTCTTCCAGCGCTTGTTGGGGGTGGTCGACAAACTCGAGGCTGGTAAACAAGCAGGCATGATTAAAGGAGTTGTCGTCAAAGGGCAGGTCCTCGGCCACGCCGCGGTACAAGGATACGCGATTGCCCAAAGCTTCCGACAAAATGTCCAGCATGTAGGGCGATGGATCGATGCCGGTGACCTGGAGCCCTTTTTCCAAAAGCGGCAAACACGATGCTCCGGTGCCGCAGCCGATATCCAGGACCGATTCTCCGGGTGCCGGATCCAGCATGCTCAGCATGAGACGGCTTTCCAGATCGGCGGCAAAGCGGTTCTTGCGCTTGAGGAGCCACTTATCGTAGTGCTTGGCATCTTGAAAGTCGTAAACGTAGCCCATGGGAACAACCGATCGTCTCACCCAAAAGGGGTTGCTGGCCGGAACCGCCAATACTGACCCGATTTGTTATCCGGATACGCTTACATTATATTGCTTGAAGATCAGGTTGCAAGTTGATTGTATGGCCGGATCGGCCTGCTCTTGATTCCGACGCCCATCGATCCTGCGGTGGTTCGCCTGCCGGAATGGGCAGCGCGCGAAGAAAAGAACGGCCGTTTTTGATCAACCAAGGCATCCGAGGACCAGGCGGCAGCGATGCAATCCCCCATGACCAACCCCAATAACGTCATTATCGAGCGGCTGCGTGGCATCGTGGACCGGGTCACCTTCCACAACGCCGACAACGGTTGGTCGGTGTTGCGCGTCTTGCCCTTCGACAATCCCCACCAGCAGGAGACCGTTATCGTTCACCAGACCAAGGTATTCGCCGGGGCGACCATGGAGTTTTTCGGGGCCTGGACGGTCAACCCCAAATACGGGCGCCAGTTTAACGCCACCCGTGCCGTCGAGCAGCGGCCGGCCACCAGCGCTGCCCTGGAGAAGTACCTGGGATCGGGATTGATCAAGGGCGTTGGCCCCAAGACGGCCAGGAAGATTGTCAAACACTTTGGCAGCGACACCCTGAACATTTTCGAGGAAGAGATCGAGCGACTGACCGAGGTGCCGGGGATCGCCAAAAAGAAGCTGTCCATGATCCGTGCCGCCTGGGTCGAGCACCGGGCCATCCGGGATGTGATGATGTTCTTGCAGTCCCACGGTATCAGCACCCTTTTCGCCGTCCGCATCTACAAGGAATACGGGGATGCGGCCATTGCCATGGTCACCGAGGACCCCTACCGACTGGCCAGGGATTTTTACGGCATCGGTTTTTTCTCGGCGGATAAGGTCGCGCTATCCATCGGCCTGGCCCAGGACAGCCGGCAGCGCATCATGGCCGGGATCCGCCATGTGCTGGCTGCCAGCCGGGAATTCGGTCACTGCTACCTGACCGAGGCCCAGATTCTATCCCAGGTCAACGACCTGCTCAGCCTGGATGTTCGCGAGCGTCTGCCCGGGTTGCTTCAGGAGATGGAATCCGGCGGCCAGCTGATGGTGCGCATTGCCGAGACCGCCGAGGAAGCCGGTGAGCGCTGTTTCTATTCCCGCAGCCTTTACTATGACGAACTGACCGTGGCCCGTCGGATTGTGGCCATGGAAGGTGCGGTGACGGTGGACCGGCCGCGCGTGCGGCGCTGGATCGACATGTACTGCCGGGCCAACCATATTACCCTCAGCGACGAGCAGGCGGCCGCCGCTGAGCAGATTGTGGAAAAGCGGTTTTCCGTCCTCACCGGCGGTCCCGGGGTGGGCAAGACCACCACCACCCAGGTGCTGGTCAAACTGCTTGAGGCCATGGGATGCAAGGTGCTGCTGGCCGCCCCGACCGGGCGGGCCGCCCAACGCATGACCGATGTGATCGGTCGCGAGGCAAGGACGATCCACCGCTTGCTGGAGTGGCAGATGGGCGGGTTCAAGCGTAGCGAAGCCAACCCCCTGGACACCGATTTCCTCATTGTGGACGAAAGCTCCATGCTGGACATCAGCCTGACGGCGGCCCTGCTCAAGGCCGTGCCCGCAACCAGCCAGGTTCTTTTCATCGGCGATGCCGACCAATTGCCCTCGGTGGGGGCCGGCAACGTGCTCAGGGACATCATCGCCTCGGCGCGGGTGGCCTGTTTCCGCCTGACGCGCATTTTCCGGCAGGCGGCCCAGTCCCTGATCATTCGCTATGCCCACCAGATCAACCAGGGGACGTTGCCCCATATCGATTCGCCGTTTTCCAGGCCTGATGTATGGACTGCTGGCGCGGACTGTTTTTTATTGACACGGACGAGGCCACCCAGGCGCAGCTTCATTTCATTGCCCGGGTCAAACGTTTCTACGATCCGCGCCCGCAGACCGTTGATCGTGAGACGGCCGCAGGGGAAAATCCCTATGAGTTTCGCGTCGGCGAGGAGATTTCTCCCTATGCCAACGAATTGACCATCCCCAAGAAATTCGAACACGTCGACCTGGATCGGCTGCTTCGGGCGGAAGATCGGGTCCAGGAACTGGTGGCCGTGGTGAAAAAGGTTCACCCCTGGTCCTCGTTGCACTACGGTCTTGGCGCCACGGACATCGTCAAAAAACTCTATTTGGAGTGGATTCCCAAGTATTATGGCGCCGGGTGCGAAATCCAGGTGCTTTCGCCCATGACCCGCGGCAGCCTGGGGACCGTGAGTCTCAACACCATGATCCAAGCGGCGGCCAACCCGGCCGCGACGGGAAAGGCCCAACTCCAGGTGGGCGAGCGCGTCTTTCGTACCGGCGACCGGGTCATCCACCGCCGCAACAACTACGATCTGGGGGTCTTCAACGGTGACATCGGCCGGATCGTGGCCATCGACAATGCTGCCCTGACCTGCACGGTCTCTTTTTTCCCGACCACCGCGAGGTGGAATACCAGCGTGACGACATCGTCCAACTGGACCTGGCCTACGCCATCACGATTCACAAATCCCAGGGCAGCGAATTCGAAGCCGTGATCATTCCCGTGCTGACCCAGCACTTCAAGATGCTCTTCCGCAATCTGCTCTACACCGGCCTCACGCGTGCCCGCCGCCTGGCCGTCTTGGTGGGTGCCCGCAAGGCCATGGCCATGGCGGTGCACAACCAGGACACCAGCCAGCGCCAGACCATGTTGCAGTCGTTGCTACAAACCGGCGGGAAAGGATAGCTGCCCAAGAATGCCAAATACCCAATGAAAAATGCCAAATGGCGGTATTCTGACGATTTATAATCGATATCAGCCTTCAATGTCTGACCCCCTTACCTCGTTTGACATTGGCCCCCCTTTTTTCTATAAGCGGCGTGAACGCAACGACGCCGATCCATTCGGCTGCTGTTAAACGGTGATCCGATCCGGCATCCCCTGGATGTGCGGAATGACTGCCTCCTATATAAAAACGAAGGAGCCTCCATGAGCCTTTCTCCATTAACTGCTGTTTCGCCGGTGGACGGCCGCTACCATCGGGCCACTGCGGCCTTGTCGGACTATTTCAGCGAGGGCGCCCTGATCCGCTACCGGGTGCGGGTGGAGATTGAGTATTTCATCGCCCTGTGTGAACTTCCGCTGCCGCAACTGGCCGGTGTCGATCCGGTGGTGTTCGGGAAGCTGCGCGAGGCCAGCCGCAACTTCTCCATGGTGGATGCCGCCGGCGTCAAGACGATCGAAAAGACGACCAACCACGATGTCAAGGCGGTGGAGTATTTTGTCAAGGATCAGTTCGACCGTTTGGGACTGTCCGCTTACAAGGAATTCATTCACTTCGGGCTCACCTCCCAGGACATCAACAACACGGCCATGCCCCTGAGCCTCAAGGAGGGCTGGCAAAACGTGATGCTGCCGGTGCTCGAAGCGGTGGTCGCCGATCTGGTGGAAAAGGCCGATCAGTGGAAATCCGTTCCCATGCTGGCCCGTACCCATGGTCAGCCGGCCTCGCCCACGCGGCTGGGCAAGGAGATCTATGTTTTCGTGGACCGCCTCCAGGCGCAGATGGCCTTACTCGCCAGCGTTCCCTTCGCCGCCAAGTTCGGCAGTGCGACGGGCAACTTCAATGCGCACCACGTGGCCTATCCGGCGATCGACTGGTTCGCCTTTGCCGACCGTTTCGTCAATGACCGGCTGGGGCTCAAGCGTTCGCGGGTGACCACCCAGATCGAGCATTACGACCACCTGGCGGCCTTTTGCGACGGGGCCAAACGGATCAACACGATCCTTCTGGATCTGTGCCGGGATCTGTGGACCTATATCTCCATGGACTACTTCAAGCAGACGATCAAGAAGGGCGAGATCGGCTCGTCCACCATGCCCCACAAGGTCAATCCCATCGATTTCGAGAATGCCGAGGGCAACCTGGGGATCGCCAACGCGATTTTCGAACATCTTTCGGCCAAGCTGCCCATCTCGCGGCTGCAGCGGGATCTTACCGATTCCACCGTGACCCGCAACATCGGTGTCCCCCTGGGCCATACCCTCATCGCGCTGAAATCGATCCAGCGGGGCATGGGCAAGCTGATTCTCAACGCGGCGGCCTTGCAAAAGGACCTGGAGAATAACTGGGCCGTGGTGGCCGAGGGCATTCAGACGATCCTGCGCCGGGAAGGCTATCCCAAACCCTATGAGGCCCTTTTGGCTTTGACCCGGACCCACGCGACCATCGACCAGGCGGCCATTGCCGCTTTCATCAACGGGCTTGACGTTTCAGCGGCGGTGAAAGCCGAGCTCTTGGCCATCACCCCGCAGACCTATACGGGCATTCTCGATTTATGAGAGGTTTTTCAAACAGCCTCTGAGCCGGTATTGCACCGGCCGGAACCCAAGGGAGGCCACCTGCGGCCATGCCCAAACTCTACCTGAAGGAATATGCGCATGCCCTTGCCGGCCGGGAGGTCTTCATCGCCTGCCGGGAGGGTATTCTGCGCGACAACTTTCAGGAAATCATCGACGATATCAAGTTTCTCACCCGTTATGGAGCCCGAACCACGCTCCTGCACAACATGCCCAACCGCTTCGCCAACCAGAAGCTGATCCGGCAATTGGAAAGCCGCCTGCCGGAAACCATCATCGTGCGCATCAACCCGGAAGTCGATTTCTACGATGCGGTGCTGGGCCACAAGGAGTCCATGTACAAGGTGATCTTTCTGGAACGTCGTTTTCTTATCGACCGCGAGGGGCACAAGATCAACGCCGTCACCACCGGACGGGTGCGCGAGACCCTGGAAGATGTCGGCGACCTGATCGCCAATGTCAACTTCAAGGGGGCGATGGCCTGTATCTGCCAGAAAATCGAGGCCGGCCACTGCGATCGAGTGCACATCCTGCCGGCCGGCAAGAATACGATCAAGCATGAGCTTTTCACCGTCGAGGGAACGGGCACCCTGATCGCCAACAACTTCGAGGAGTCCTTCCACCGGTTGGAAACCGACGATCAGGTGGACATCGTTTTCCGGATTCTCGCCATGTATCGGCGGGGCGGCTACCTCAAGCCGCGCAGCAAGGCCTATATCAAGGACAATCGGCAGCGTTTCTTCGTTACGGCCATCGACGGCATCTTCGTGGGCTGCGTGGAACAGAAGATCATCGACGCCCGCACCGTGGAGCTGGGCGCGCTGGCCATTTCCACGCGCTTCCGCAACCAGCGGGTGGGCGTCTATACGGTCAGGTCCTTCATGGATCTGATGGTGGCCCAGGGGTATACGCGTTTTATCTCCCTGACCAACAATCCCCGGCTGCAGGCCCTCTACGACCAGTTGGGGTTCGTGCAGGAAAGTCTTCCCGAGTACCACCGGCGTCAGGTCAAGAGCCTGACGTGTGCATGTTTTACAAGACGGTGGAATAGAACCGTGTGATCTGTCCCAAGGGATGTTATTCACGCGCTTCGAACAGCTTCTTGTTGATGGCTTTCTCGTAGGCTGCTTCGCGGGTGACCTTTTCCGCGTTCACCAACTCCATCAGATGCTGGTCCATGGTCTGCATGCCTGTTTTGGTGCCCGTCTGGATCAACGATTCGATCTGGGTGATCTTGCCTTCCCGAATCATGCTGGCCAGGGCTGAGGATCCGATGAGGATTTCATTGGCCGCACAGCGGCCCTTGCCGTCGGCCGTGCGCACGAGCTGCTGGGCGATTACCGCCCGCAAGGATTCAGAGAGCATGGTGCGCGCCTGGGCCTGCTGGTTGGATGGAAAGGCGTTGATGATACGGTCGATGGTTTTGGCCGCGCTGTTGGTGTGCAGGGTGCCGAAGACCAGAATGCCCAGTTCCGCACAGGTTAGGGCCAGGGAGATGGTTTCCAGGTCGCGCATTTCACCGACCAGGATCACATCCGGATCTTCGCGACCGGCCACCTTGAGGGCATCGGCGAAGCTGTTGGCGTGGGTGCCGATTTCGCGTTGGGTGAAAATGCATTTCTTGTTGGGATGTACGAATTCCAGCGGGTCTTCGATGGTAATGATGTGAGCGTCGCTGTTTTCGTTGATGTGGTTGATCATGGCTGCCAGCGTGGTCGATTTGCCGCTGCCCGTGGGACCGGTGACCAGCACCAGCCCCTTGCGGTAGTTGGCGATGGCTTTGACGGCCGTGGGAAGATTCAGTTGCTCAAGCGTCAGAATTTTGGTGGGAATGATGCGGAAGACCGCGCCGATGCCCCGTTGCTGATAGAAGATATTGCAGCGGAAACGGCCCACCCCGGCCAGTTCGTAGGCCATGTCGAAGTCCAGGTTCGCCTCGACGGTCTGCCGCTGATCCTCGCTGAGAATCTCAAACAGGATGTTCCGGTTGGCCTCGGCCGTGATGACCGGATGGTTCAGCGGCCGCAGTTCGCCGCTTTGGCGGATCATCGGTGGAAAGCCGATGGCCAGGTGCAGATCGCTGGCGCCTTTTTGCTGCATCTCCTGGAAATAGGTATCGATGGTTGCCATAAATTTTTTTCCCGATCGTTGCTCAGGGCGCGCACGCACGATCGGCGCCCGGGTGTCACGTTTATGATGCGCTACGGTTGGCCTTGTCCACGAATACTTGAAACCGTTTCGGATCGTTGGCCTGGGCCTGGGCATCCGCGGCACTGATCTTATCTGCCTGCAACAAGGCCAGGATCGACTCGTCCATGATCTGCATACCCACATTTTTGGCGGTCTGCATCATGGACGGAATCTGGAAGGTTTTGCCATCGCGGATCAGATTGGCCATGGGCAGGGTTCCGATGAGCACTTCGACCGCCACTTCCATTTTCTGCTTGTCCTTTCCGGGAACCAGGCGCTGGGTGATCACCGTGCGCAGCGCCTCGCTGAGCATGGTGCGGATCTGGTTCTGCTCCGTGGGCGGATAGGCATCGATGATGCGGTCCACGGTTTTGGGCGCACTGGCGGTTGCCAGGGTACCGAGGACCAGATGGCCGGTCTCGGCGGCCGAAATGGCCAGTGAGATGGTCTCCAGATCCCGCAACTCGCCGATCATGATCACATCCGGGTCTTCTCGCAGGGCGGCCTTGAGGGCATTGCCGTAAGACCGGGTATCCTTTCCCAACTGCCGTTGATTGACCACGCCCTTTTTTATGGGATGGACGAATTCGATGGGGTCTTCAACGGTCAGGATGTGATGGGCCCGATGGGTGTTGATGTGATCGATCATGGCTGCCAGGGTGGTGGATTTGCCCTGGCCGGTAGCACCGGTGACCAGAATCAGCCCCTGGTGATTGTCGAGCACCTTTTCCACGATGGGTGGCATGCCAAGGTCTGCCAGGCCGGGAATGGTCTTGGGAATGCTGCGAAACACGGCGCTGAGACCGTTGTTGTGCAGCATAGCACTACCCCTGAAGCGTCCCAAAGCTTCACGATCCACGGCAAAATCAAGCTGCTGATCGCTGAGCAGACGATCCTTTTGGGCCTCCGACAGGATTTCATAAACCACCTGTTGGGTCTGATTTCCCGTGAGCGGCGCGCTCTTCATCTTCACCAGTTTTCCCAGGCGGCGGATGATGAAGGGCTCGCCAGGGGTTACATGGATATCGGAGGCATTGAAGTTGACGGCTGCCTGAAAAACTTTGTCCAGTATGGCCATACCTTTATCCGCAGTTGGGGGTTGATGCGGCTGTCATCGACAGCCGTCAGGCCGGTCTGACCATTACTTCCGGTACGATGATCTCGATTTTGTCTTTTTGGATGTTGAGAAAATCGGCACCAAAGAGAGGCTTGTCCGCCAGATTGCGTACCTGGGCATTCGTGACCGCGATGAAGTCGTGGGCACTGATGATATAGTCGGTCAGCCGCGAATCGGAATACATGGCGATTTCACCGCTGATGATGAATTGATCCGTGTAGATGCGGACTGTGGTTCTGTCCTGGGGTTCTTCTTGCATAACGGCCTCCGGTGGTTACGGGATGTTTCGTCCCATGGGATTTCCGGTGAGATTACCTCACGCGGTAAGGGCTCGAACCCCTAATTTCGGCCGTTTTGGTGGAAAGTTTAGCATCAATGCTCAGGCAAAGGTGTCCTCGCAAGAGAACGCCGATGGTTGGTGCCATCTCCGAAACTGGCGGCGCACGGACAAGTGGGGGGCGAAGGCCGATGGTTTCATGGGCGCCTGGTGGTGAGGGCCTCCACGGCGGCATCGATTTCTGTCAGCAGTTGCCGCTTAAGTTCGGGCAGATCGTTGAGCTTACTTAAAAGGATGGACAGGTGGGACCAGTCGAAAGCCGATGGTGAACGCGTTTCCCCTTGCGGCTTGACTGTTTTCTGAAAATCGTCCTCCAGGTAAAGCAGCCGGTAGTAGCCTTTTTCGGCGTTGAGGCCCGCTTTGCCAGGAGGCCGTTTTCGGGGGGATCGAGCGTCGATGGCCTGAGCAAAAACATGAGCGATCATCTCGAAAAGGCGTTGGGCCTGGTCGTCGGTCAAATCGGCCTGGGACAGTTTTTCAATGGCATCCATGGACTTCATGGCAGGTCTCCCTAACACCAACCCGATCGCCGGGCGGGTCCAATCCGGCCTCACATTATGTTGCCGGATTGAATTCGCGTCAACCATATTGCTCTGCGTCGGGATCCAGGTTATAAGCGGACGGGTCGTACGCATTCATCTCAATCCATCTGAACAACAGACGTTAGGAGAACCAACGTGCCCAAAGCCAGCAACCTTCAGAAAGGTCATATCATCGACATCGACAATCAGCCATACCAGGTGAAACAGATCGACGTGCACACGCCCTCGGCGCGTGGCGCCAACACCTTGTACAAGGTTCGGTATGCCTCGCTGATCACGGGGCAGAAGCTGGATCAGACCTACAAGGGCAACGACATGCTGGACGAGATGGTGGTGGACAAACGCCGGGTGAGTTTTCTGTATCGGGACCAGGAGATGTTCACCTTCATGGACAGTGAGAATTATGAGCAGTACACGCTTTCCGCAGAGGCCCTGGAGGATCAGGTTCAGTGGCTCGTGGATGGCCTGGAAGGCATCACGGCACTGTTGCGGGATGGTTACCCCCTGTGCATCGAACTGCCCCAGACCATCGATCTGGAAATCGTGGAGACCACGCCGGTGATCAAGGGTGCCACCGCCACCAACCGCAACAAGCCGGCGACGCTGACCAATGGGGTCACCGTGATGGTGCCCGAATACATGACCGTCGGCGAAGTGGTCCGGGTCAATACCGAGACCGGGCAGTACATGTCGCGGGTCAAAGCCTGACGGATTCGTAAAAAACCGATATCGGCGTTACGCATATCCCTCGTCACCGCAGCGTACGCTCAGTACGCCTCATTCCTTAAGGATTCGCAAGCCTTGATCTCGGGCTTTTTACGAATCCGTCTGAAAATGCTTTTTACGAGTCCATCAAAGCCTGACCCAGGTTCTGTTTGTTGAAGCTTTCCCATCCGGGTTGACAAGTGAAGGAAGGATGATTTTATATATAATGTAAAAGGCTTTGCAACAGGCTATTTCCAAGACTTTTTCATGGAGGCAAGACGATGGAGAGACGCGTCAATGCCGATCGCCGGAAGGTTCACATGTTTTTTGACAACGATCGCCGGAAGGGGCCCCATGACCGCCGGGGGGCTGACATGCGGCGTGAGGAAAGAGCCCGGCAGATTAAGAAAATCAAAGCCCTGACGGAATTCAAGGAGATGGAAAAAAAAAGACCGGCCAAATCGCCGGTAATCACGGCAAGACAACTGGTGTATGTTGCCGTGGCCTTACTGATTCTCGTCCTCGCCATCGCGTTGTTAACGAACTGATCGCATTGCTGCGTTGCCTTTCGACGGAGGGCGTCCCCTGATTGTTGATTTTCTTCCTGCGGATTCTTTTTCCCATTCAATGAAAAAACGTTTGGTGATCATCGGGTGGCATGGGGCTCATCCGAGCAAGTCAGCGTGTTTTCCATGCGGTGCCGGTAAAGGGTTGGCATTTTATGCACACATGGCTGCTACGCTGGGCCACGACGATCCGAATGATGGTTGTACCGCACCGAGGACAGGCCTTTCCCACCTGCCGAAACACGTTCAACCGTTCGGCGTTGCGGCCAGGGCGGTTGTTCACCGAAGTAAAATTCCCCTGACCCTTGCCCAGGGATGTTCCCATATTCCGGATCCCCTTGCGCAGCACTTGGCGAATGGCCCGGTGCAGGGTCGTCGCGTCCTTCTCAGACAGGCTGCTGCTGATGCGCAAGGGGTGGATGCCGGCGGCCCACAGGGCCTCATCCACGTAGATGTTGCCCAGACCGGCTAAGAAGCGTTGGTCCAGCAGCAAGGGTTTGATCTGCCGCCGCGTGTGTTTGAGCATGGTCTGCAAGTGTTTTCCGGTGAATCCCGCGCTCAGCGGTTCGGGCCCCAACCGATCCAGGATGGCCTGGGGGGCCTCGGTGAGAAACATCCGGCCGAACTTGCGGGTATCCTGAAAGCGTAACTCATTTTCATGGCTGATCTCCAGGATGACATGTTCGTGCTTATTACGCGCGGCATTCCGTGCCACCCAGTTCAAGCGTCCACTCATGCGCAGATGAATCAAGAGCGTCAAACCGGCGGACAGCTCGCAGACGATGAATTTGCCCCGGCGTGAGAACTTCCGAATGGTTTGACCGGTAAGGGTGGCACGAAACTGTTCAACAGACGGCTGGGCGACGGTTTTCGGCCAGTTGACGCGGACAGCGGTGACCGTGCCGCCGACGATGGGTTGGCGGTTGAGGTGATCGACAATGGTTTGGACTTCGGGCAGTTCAGGCACGGATCGGCTTTCCCTCTCTTCTCCGCATTTGTGGCAATGAATGCATTTCTGGTCGGGCATAACCTATTTTCAGCATCTTCACAACCGACCCGATATCGATACAGGGTAGCCGTATTTGGTTTGTTGTTCCTCATGCGGTTGCCCACCGGCATGGCTGTTGACCTTTGACGCCCAGTCTTGTAGAACGCGAACGCCGATAGCGGTATTTGGATCTTGCGGGACGACAGATGCGCCTTGATGAAGCCGGCAGGTCGAGGCATGAAAATCATTTGCCGCTTCCGATGATTATCCTCCCGACCCATAAACGGAATGCAAATGTTCACGCAACTGCTTTCCATTTTCCTCAATGTCGTTACCCCGGTGTTTGCCTTGGTGCTCTTGGGTTTTTTGTTGGGACCGAGGCTTGAACTCCAATATCGTACCTTGTCGCGGACCGCCTATTACCTGCTCATCCCGGCATTCATTTTCAATGAGCTCAGTCGCATCCAAATCGACCTGAACACCGCCAGCCGGATGGTGACCGCCGGTTGTTTGATTTACATGGCCACCGGTTTGATCGGATGGATCGTTGCCCGTTTGCTTGGCTTGAGCCGGGAGATGGCGGTTGCATTTCTGATGACCGGTGTCTTCGGCAATTTGGGCAACTACGGTCTGGCCCTGACCCGGTTCAGACTGGGAGAGACCGCCATGGGAAGTGCCACGATCTACATGGTGACGGTCAATACGGCGGCCTTTGTGGTGTGTGTCTTGGCAGCCAGTTGGCTGCGCAACGGCGGTTTCGGGGCGTTGAAAAGCCTGCTCAAGACACCGGGCATCGTCGTGCTGCCCATCGCCTTGTTTTTCCCTGCCACGGGCATCACTCCGCCGCTGATGGTCGCACGCATCAGTGGCCTGTTGGGTGATGCCATGATCCCCATGATGCTGTTGATTCTGGGGCTTCAGCTCCGTGAAGCCAGACGGTTGGAGTGGGGGCGGGTGGCGCTGGCGGCCAGCTCGGTACGCTTGGTCGGTGGCCCTTTACTGGCTTTCCTGCTGATTCCCATGATCGGCCTGGACGGTACGCAAGCCTCGGCCGGCATTCTCCAGTCCAGCATGCCGTCGGCGGTACTGACAGCCATCATCGCCATGGAGCACGACGTGGTGCCCACCTTCGTTACCTCGGTGGTTTTTGCCAGCACCCTGCTCAGCCTGTTCAGTCTCACCGTCGTGATGCTTTTTTGTGAAAAATCGCGGGTAAAACTCGGCAGTGCGGCCCTCTTGAGACTGGATCAGGCCGTGGTTTCCGTCGACGACGAGAGCCCGGCAAGCACCCGCCGGACGTAATTACGGGTTTCCCGATAGGGCACGTCGCCATTGTATCGCTCCACGGTTCCGGGCCCCGCGTTGTAGGCAGCCAGCGCCAGTTTGACATTGCCGTCGAAACGATCCAGCATCTGACGCAGGTAGCGGGATCCGCCGTCGATATTCTGCTGGATATCGAAGGGGTCGCTGACCCCCAGATCCCGGGCCGTGCCCGGCATCAGCTGCATCAATCCCTGGGCGCCTGCCGGGGATACCGCATCCGGCTGAAAATTGGATTCGGTCCGGATGACGCTTTCAATGAGGGACGCGGAAAGATTGTATTTGTCGGCGGCTGCGCGAATACCTTGATTAATCAGCGCGGTCTCCTCCGATGGGGTGCTATCGGCGGTTGACCTAGCGGCCGTGGCGTCGCTTCCGGTTGCCGTTTGTAGGGCAGCCTTCAGTGCATTCTGGTAGTGGGCGGTCAAGGTGCCGCGGCCCAATGTCGAGTGGCTGAAAAATGATGCCGAACCTGACAGAGGCCGTTGGTTCAGGTAGTCGGCGATGGTTTTGCCCTTTGTTTGGGCACGCGTGTCCACCCCTTCCGACGTTTTGGCGCCGTCGAGCAGTTCGCTGAAGCCGGTGGAGATCGGTTTCAGGGGGATGAAGGTTTTTTGGCTTTCCGTGCGGGTAACGGTTTTGAGCCCTGCCTGTCTCAGGTATGCATCGATGGTCATATGGGTTTTGTCGATCATTTTTTGCCTCGGCATCATTTTTTGCGAGTCCATCATCGTTGGTCCCGAATGTTGTGCTATCAATATCCGTGCCAGAATAAGGTTGGGCCGATATCTTCGAAAACCGATGGGTTACCCTCACGTGTCGCGTTTTCCGATTGGAAAGGTGACCATGATGGTCACCAAAGCGTTAATTCCTTGACGCTGTCCCAATCCTAACGTTGGCACCACACGGCTATTGGAGAAACCGGCTCTGATCCAATACGTTGCGGACCTTTTGAGACATTTCCGCGATGGCAATCGGTTTCATCAGAAACTCCTTGATGCCGATAGCCTTTGCCTTTTCACGGCCGATCTGCTCGCTGAATCCGGTGCAGATAATGATCGGTATTTCCGGGTTGATCTCCATCAACCGTTCGGCCAATTGTTCACCGGTCATTGTCGGCATGGCCATATCGGTGATGACCAGATCGTATGCATTCGGATGGGTTCTGAAGCATTCCAAGGCAGCCGTACTGCTCGACTGGGAAGTTACCTGGTAGCCGAGTTCCGAAAGGATCGACTCGCTGGATTCAACGATCAGGATTTCATCATCGACCAGCAGGATCCGTTCGGTCCCGGAGGGGTATTTTTCTTTGCTTGCCGGTATGGCGGTTCGGCCAGTAGCTTCCGAGGTGGGTAGGGCGATCTGAAAAGTAGTTCCTTTGCCCACCTCACTGAACACCTTTATGTCACCCTGCATATGCTTGACGATACCGTAAACCACTGAAAGACCGAGACCGGTTCCCTTGCCTTGTGCTTTGGTGGTGAAATAGGGTTCGAAAATCTTGTCCATGATCGCCGGATCAATACCGCATCCCGTGTCAATCAGGGAAAGCACGGCATAGCTGCCGGGTTGAAGTCCGGAGATCGCCAGATCCCTTTCTTCCAGCCTCTGCTCTTCAAGTTGAATGGTAATTTTTCCGCCGGAATGTTCGACGGCATGATAGGCATTGATCATCAGATTCATTGCGATCTGATGGAGTTGCGTGGGGTCTGCCACCACCGGCGCGCAATCTTGCTGGATCTCCTGCTGAATTTCGATGTAAGACGGGATGGTGGAGCGACTCAGCTTGATGATTTCCTTGAGGATGGTCTGGACGCGAACCGGTTCACGCGTATGTTCTGACTGGCGGCTGAATGTCAGAATTTGGGTGACCAAATCCTTGGCCCTGATGCAGGACTGGTAGATTCTGTCCACATATCGCTGCTGCGGCCCCTCGCTGGCCAAGGAATTTTTCAACAGCTCGCTATAGCCCATTATCGGTTGCAGAATGTTGTTGAAATCGTGAGCGATGCCACCCGCTAACGTACCCACCGCCTCCATTTTTTGGGACTGTGTCAGGCGGGCTTCCAGAAGCATTTTTTCCGCTTCGGCCTGTTTCAGGTCGGTGATGTCTTGGATGATCGCGACAATAAAAAGTTCACCGCGTTTGTCCGTATAAAGGGATTTCTTGGTGAGAAGCGTGTGCACGTTTCCCTTGACGTCGGTTAACGATTCTTCGTTGATATTGGTTTCCCCACGGGTCAATACGAGCTCATCCTTGGCCCAGAATTCGTCGGCTTCGTGTTGCGGTAGATAATCATAATCGGATTTTCCCAGCAGCATTTCGCGGGGGCGCCCCATAAAGGTACACATGGCGTTATTGACCAGCACCCAGCGGTGTTCACGGTCCTTGACGAACAGCGGATCGGCCACGGCGTTGATGATTTCGTCAAGGTAGGTTCGCGATTCCGCCAGGGCGTCTTCGGCCGATTTACGGTCGCTGATATCTGTGATGAAACCTTCGATGAAGGCTGGCCTGCCGGCCTTGTCCAGTACCATGCGGGCGCTGATGGAAACCCATATCCGGTCACCATTTCTGCGATAAATTTGGGTTTCGAAACCGATTACATTGCGCTCCCGGGCCAGGCACGCTTCCAAGACCTGGCGTTCCTCCGGGTTGACGTAAAGCTGGTGGCGCACGTCGGTTACGGATTCGATCAACGCCTGCGGTGAATCGTATTCCAAAATATGGGCGAGTGCCGGGTTGGCGTTGAGCAGGCGCCCGTCCGCCGATTCGCAAAAAAGCCCTTCCAGCGCATTTTCAAAAATGCCGCGGTATTTCTCTTCGCTTTTTTCAATCCCTCCATGGATTGCTTGAGCCGGCCGGCCATTAAGTTGAAGGTGCGTGCCAGGACGCCGATTTCATCATTGGATCCCACTTCGACCATCTGATCCAAATCACCACCGGCAATTTTTTCCACGACAGTCGTCATCTGGCGGATCGGGCGGGTGATGCTCCAGGCAATCCCCATACCGGCCAATCCCACCAGAACGATAATGATGATGCCGGCAATGGCCATGCGCTGGGTCATCTTGAAACGGCCATCGCTCAGCAGGGTGCGGTAGGTCTGAAGTTCATCCAGGTAAACACTGGTGCCAATGACCCAATCCCACGGTGCATAGTAGGCCAGACGGGCAATCTTCCAACGCGGCGACGGTTCTCCCGCGTTCTGCCACCGGTAGCGTTCGGTGGCCATTTCATTGGCCTTCAGTTTGGTCGCGGTCTGGATAATGCGCTGGATGACATAATTACCGTCGCCATCCTGGATGTTCCAGACATCCTCGCCATCTCGTAACCCCGCGTTGGAGATGATGTAGCTACCCCGATCCGCGCCTTTGCCGCCCAGCACGTAGACATAACCGGTTTTGCCCACCCGGGTTTGCTGAATTGCATGCCGTATGCGCGATTCGACAACGCTTTGCTTGATGCCCACGTAGAGCATGCCCACCAGATCGCCGGCGGCGTCCCGTAAGGGTTCGTAGGCGGTCAGGTACCAGGCGTTCACCACATAGGCACGTCCATGGTAGGTTTCCCCCCGAAGAATAGCGGCGATGACCGGGTTTTCGGTGCCATCCGGATTAACGGCGGGGATATAGGAACCGATAGCGCGTTGGTTGTCCGTGGTTCTGACCGTGGTGGCAACCCGCAACATATCTCCGCTGGCGTTCATTCGCTGGAAAATTGTCGCCGTTTCACCCACCAAACGGGTAATTTGATCGACAATCGGGGTTTCGACATGAAGATGGGGGTTCTGCCCCACCCAGGTATTTCCGAGAAGAAGCCTGGGCAACTGGATGGGGGAAGTGACATGGGTCAACTGGTTCGTTATCTTCCAGTTGACCCGATCTGTTGATAGGCGGGCAGCCCCGAATCCTTCGATGATATGCCGGGCAACGTTAAGGTTGTAGTCAATTTGGGACTGGACGGCCTCATTGGCGGTTTGAACAATATGATAGACACCGTTGGTGATGTGATCCAGGTCGGCATTGATCAACTTCTCCACCTCGTGCTGGGCCAACTGGTTGTACGTGCCACTCTGCCACACGGCCAGGATGACCAAGGCGATGGCCGTAACCAACCCACCACTGATCCCCAAAAGGGCCACTTTGGTATTCAGGCGCATGTTTTTCTCAGGATGTCGGACATCTTGCCTACCGATTGTCGAGATAGGTTGATGGATAAGCGTCGATGCAGTTCTCCCAGGGCTGCACAACGACTGGATTTACACTTTGAAGCTGCCGACGATGGTGTTCAGTTCCACGGCCATGCGTTTGAGATCATCGGCGCTGATTTTTACCTGATCGCTGCTGCTGGCGATTTCGGAGGAACTCTGGTTGACGGCGGTGATGTCCTGGGTGATCTGGGCGCTGACGGCCGAACTCTGGTTGACGTTTTCATTGACCTCCTGGATGCCCTGGGAGGCCTGGGCGATGTTGTTGGCGATCTCCCGGGTGGCGGCGGACTGCTCGTCAACGGCCGCTGCCATGGTTCCCACGATGTCATTGATGTTGCCGATCACCTTGGCGATTTCGTCGATACCCTTGACCGTGCCGTCGGTGGTGCTTTGAATGCTTTCGATCTTTTCCTTGATATCCTGGGTGGCGGCGGCGGTCTGCTTGGCCAGCTCCTTGATTTCGTTGGCCACCACGGCGAATCCCTTGCCCGCCTCGCCGGCGCGGGCAGCTTCGATGGTGGCATTCAAGGCCAGGAGGTTGACCTGCTCGGAGATTTCAGTGATGGTTTCGACCACCTTGCCGATGCCCAGGGCGGCGCGTCCCAACGCATCCATTTGGTTTGATGCCGTGTCGGCGCGCTGAACGGCCTGTTGGGCGATCGAACGGGCCTTTTCGGCGTTCTGGGCGATGTCATTGATCGTGGTGTTCATCTCCTCGGCGGCAGCGGCGACCATAGCGGTGTTGGTGGAGGATTCCTCCATGGCGGCGGCCACGTTGTTAAGGTTGGCGTTCATCTCCTCGGCGGCGGCAGCCACATTGTCGGAGCGGGCCGAGGTATCGCCGGCGCTATCGGACATCATGCTGGCGATCTCGGATAGCTCCGTCGAGGAGCGATCCACATGGGCGGCATTGGCGCCGATCTGGCGAATCATTGCCTGCAGCTTTTCCAGGAAAATGTTGAACCATCCGGCCAGCTCGGCGATTTCATCCTTGGATTCGATGGTGATGCGTTTGGTCAGGTCACCTTCGCCTTCGGCGATATCCTGGAAGCTGATGATCATTGCCTTGAGGGCGCCCACGATGCCAAAAGCGATGAAGAGGCACAGGGCGATGATGGCGACGAAAAGGATCCCCGAGATGATGATCATGAGCGTGGTCTGCTCGGCTACCGCCGCGTCGAGCGCATGGGCCATGGTTTGCTGCTGGGCGGCGATATTGTCCAGGTAAACGCCCGTGCCGATCCACATCTGGGTGCCGGGAATCATTTCGGCATAGGAGAGTTTGGGGTGATCGCCGGCGCCGGGTTTGGGCCAGACGTACTGGACGAAATTGCCGCCGGCCTGGGCCGCGTCGCGCAGCTCGGCGATGACGTGCACGCCGTTTTTGTCCGTCAGGCCGCCCAGGTCCTTGCCGGTACTTTCCTTTTTGGTGGGGAAGGCGACGTTGACGGTGCCCTCATAAATGAAGAAGTATCCGGACCCATCGGCCTCAAAGATGATGTCGTCGACCATGTTGCGCAAGATGGCCTTGGCCTGTTCATGATCCGTGATCCCCGTTACGGCACTGGCGGCCATCATGGCGGCACTGTGCGTGGCCAGTTGGATGCGGGCCTTTTGGTCGGCGAGCATCACTTCACCGGTCTTCTGAATACCCAGATTTTTGACCATGTTTTTGTTACGTACGGCGAACCCCACCAGCGTGACAAACAGCACTAGGATCGCCAAATTGATAATGTACATGCGGCCTTTGACGGATAAACGGTTAAGCATCAGTCTTCCCCCCCAAAATTGGTTCAAATAGATACCGCGGGGTATCCGATAGTGTTATTATAGGTTTTTTTACCGGTTTTCTTGAGGGAAAAAGCAGGCTTTGAAGGGGGCGCTGGGAGAGGGGTGAAAATTAAAACATCATGTATCTGACCTGGTTCAGAAGGCCTTCCTTGTTATTACGGATCTGTTCGAGGGCCGCCTCCGGACCGAGGCGGTCGATCTTGAAGGCAATCAATTGACGCAACGTTCGGTATTCTTCGCTCTGCGGCTTGATTTCATCCTTGCTGAACAGCGTCATCGCCAGCGCCATGGCTTGAAATTTGTTCATTCGGTATCCTAGGGCGGTGTTGAAGACTCCGAACGGATTGGGTTCCAGCGTACCCGATCGCCAATGTTCAGGAACCGGCTTTCCGCGAAGTTGATCTCCAGAACGCAAGCGATATCGCCAGGGGAGTAAATATGTTCCAAACTGCCCGGCTCGCCGTGGGCGATGGCGGCAATGCGTCTTTCATTAGATATAAAGACGATCGCCAGTTCGATCAAGGTGTTTTTCATCCAGAACACCCGCCGCCGGGCATCTGGGTAGACAAAGCGCATTCCGGTTCCCGGAGCCAGGACCGGACAATCCATCAATCCCTGCTCGCGGTCCCGGGGTGAATCCGCCAGGGCCACGGCAAAGGTTCCGATAACCGACTGATCGCGGAGAATTTCGACCCGGCCGGCAATTGGGCGCCCGCAGATTTCGGCTGCCTGACCGAAGGCGGTGGGAAGCAAGGACAGCAACAGCAGGCAGAAAACTGCCGTCGCGCGTGAGTTGGCTTTGATTGCCATGACAGGGATGCCATGAGAAGAAAATGCGGATCGCAAGGGAGCATCGGCAAGAAACGCATTCAGCATGGGAGCTCCATGATTTAGCATATAAAATGTCGACCGGTTATTTCCGGGGGCGGGTCTTCCGGCCCATTTTTCCCGTCAGCGGGTCCAGGCTGATAGCCCAACGTCTTCAGTGTTCGTTATAGGCGTACGGAATGGGTTCTGCAATAGACGATGACGATAAAAAGTGTAACAAACGGTAGTGCAATCCACCGGTATCATAAACGATGCCGAACGCCGTCGGGGAAACCGTTTTTTTACGGACCTGCTGCAACGGCGTTTTTTAGGCGTTGATTCCGGATAAATGCGTGACCGTGACCTGACCGAGCGCTTGGCCGCCTTTCGTCCATCTCAAGGCAGGGCTTGCAATTCTCGACAGGCCGATTGTATAGAAGCCCTCATTTGTCCAAGCGTACTTGAACAGGAGGTGTTCCATAGAAAACCTGTTGATTCCCCTGGTCGGCCTGATCGCTTTTTTTCTCAAGGGCGTGACCGGTACCGGAACCACAACGGTGATCGTGGCCCTGGGGTCCCTGGTCATCGATCCCAAGCTGACCGTCGTGCTGGCCTCGTTCATCAACATTTTCGGCGGATTGAGCATGGTTCGCGTCGATCCGGTGCCCCTGGCGGGCCGCTACTGGATGCCCATTTCGGTCCTGATGGTGCTCGGTTCGATTCTGGGGGCAATGGCCCTCAAGCATGTGCCCAACCAGCAGTTCCAGCTGGTTCTGGGGGTAGCCTTTCTGCTCACCGCCCTGTGGTTTCTGATCCGCGTGCCCCGGACCCACAGGACCACGGGATCGCCGGCCAGCGCCCGGCCGGCGGATTTGGGCATCGGTGCCTTATCGGGGTTTTGCGGTGGATTTATCGGTATTAATGCACCCCCCTGGTGCTCCATTTCAGCCGCTACCTGGACAAACGTGATCTGCGGCGGCTGCTGGTGCTGATCTTCATCCCCGCCGCCATGGCGCAGACGATCACCTTCGTTTTCAACGGCATGTTCGATTCGCGCGTTTTGGTCTGGGGGCTGCTGCTGATCCCCACAATGCTGCTGGGGGTCTACTTGGGCAACCACACGTTCCATCGTCTATCGGAAAGCTGGTTTCGACGTGCGTTGGGACTTCTGTTGGTTTTTGTTTCGGTGCGTTTGATCCTGAAAGGGATGGCCTGATCAAGCAGGGCACAGGACAAGTATGGCAGGGCGGAAAGCCAAGGAGGAAATATGCTGCTAACTATCGATGTGAGCAATTCAACCATCAAAGCCGGTGTGTTTGATGGCGAGCAACTGGTCGCGTTCTGGCAGTTCGCCACCGAGCGGCACAAGGTCGTCGATGATTACGCCATGCTTTTTTTGAATCTTTTCAACTCGATGGATATCAAGCCGAAGATGATCAGCGGCGTCTCCATTTCCTGCGTGGTGCCCGGCCTGCGTTCGGTGTTCAGACAGCTTTGCATCCGCTATCTGAAGATCACGCCGTTTGTCGTCGGACCTGACGTGAAGATGGCCATCAAATTGAATATGGATTATCCTTCCGAAGTGGGAGGCGACCGCATCACCAATGCATCGGCCACCTATGCCCTGTATGGTGGTCCGGCGATTGCCATCGCCTTTGGCACCGCCACCGTGTTTGACTGCCTTTCCGAAGATGGCACGTATTTGGGCGGGGCGATCGCCCCGGGAATGATCGGCGCTCTCGAATCGCTTACCGAGCGGGCCGCCCAGCTTTTCAAGGTCGAACTGGTCCGGCCACCCAAGGCGATCGGCAAAAATTCGATGCATGCCATCCAGTCGGGCATGGTCTTCGGTTACACTGGTTTGGTGGAACGTATGGTTCAGCGCCTGAAGGCGGAGATCGCCGAGTCGTCTTCCGCACCGGTCAAGGTCGTGGCCACCGGCGGCTTGGCCGATGTTATTGCGCCGGAAACCGACGAGATTACGATTGTCGATCATCAACTGACCCTGAAGGGGCTGCGCATCGTCTTTGAGCTGAACAAAGATGCGATTGCCTGACGGGATGCGCCATCCCGACCGATAACAAAGACCGGCGGCATATCTGCCCGATCCGTGACCGAACCGATTCAAGGGAGGCCAATCATGTCTGAACGATCTTTCAAGGACCGTGCAACCGGCGCCATCATGGGCGCTTTCATTGGCGATGCATGGCGCTCGGTCCGCACTGGTACTATGACCTCGCCGAACTGCACCGGGATTACGGTGAATGGATCCGTGATTATACCGATCCCCGGCCGGCCGCTACCACGACGGATTGAAGGCCGGCCAGCATTCTCAGGCGGGGTTCATTCTGGAACTGATGCTTCGTTCCCTGGTGGCTTGCGGCGATTACGACGAAGCCGACTTCTGCCGCCGCATGGACGAGGACCTCTTCCCCCTGCTGGACGGCACGCCTGTCAGCGGCCCGGGCAACTATACCAGCCAGTCCATCCGCGAGGCCTGGCGCCGGCGGGTCGAACAGAAGCTGCCCTGGGGACAGACCGGCGGCCATGCCGACACCACCGAGGCCATCGAACGGACCCTGGCCCTGGCGGTCCGCTTTGCGACGGACCCCGCCCGCTTGGCCGCCAGTATTGCCGCCAATACCGTGCTCACCCAGGCGGATGACACGGTGGTCTCCATGACCGTGGCCTTTGGGGCCGTGCTGGGCATGCTGGTGCAGGGGCATCGGCTGGACAGCCACCTTTCGGGCAAGCTCATGCAGCAAGTCAAG
>NZ_BBCC01000091.1 GCF_001311845.1 Desulfosarcina cetonica JCM 12296
CTGATTTTGCCTGGTTTTAATTAATTTGGTTGGCAATGAAAAAAGTGTCCTTCAAAGTTACGCAGCGTGTGAAAAATTGCGCATGAACTCCCAGGATCAGACAGCGACTTATCATGTAATGTCCAGGACGGCGCTGGATGGCTTCCCGTTGGAGGCTTTCGAGAAAGATTATCTGCTGGATCTGATCAAGCGGATGAGCGGTTTGTTTTTCACCGAAGTCTTTGGGTTCACCCTGATGGGTAACCATCTCCATCTGCTGGTGAAGATGCTTCCTGAACATGAATTCACAGATGAAGCGGTGAAAGAATGGTTAGTTCAATTTTATGGTGAAAAGAAGGCGATGCCCTGGGAAGGACGGTTGCCGTTTGTCCGTGACAAGTTTGCCAGCCTTTCCGAATTCATGCGCGAAATCAAGATCAACTTCACCCGGTTCTACAATAAACGCCATGGCCGCCGATGCTATTTTTGGGGTGATAGGTTTAAAAGCGTGATGGTGGAAGAGGGTGAAACGCTCATCAATTGCCTGGCCTATATTGACCTCAATCCGGTGAGGGCCGGTATCGTGGAACGGCCGAAGGCTTACCGCTGGAATTCGTTAGGGTATCATATCCAAGTCAGCAACAAGGAAGGATTTCTGTCAACCGATTTCGGGTTGAAGCAATTCAATGTAAAAAGCGATGAGGAACGGGTGCGGCTTTACCGGCAATATGTGTATGAAACCGGAGCGATCCAGCAAGCGGACAAGCCCTATACAAAGACTATACCGGAAAAAATTGTAACCAAAGAACGCGAAAGGAACTTCGAGGTTGATCGTAAGGAGCCTTTTTTATACCGGACACGGTATTTTACCGATTCCGGAATGATCGGGTCTCGGGAATATGTTTCGAATACCTACCAACAATTCAAGCATCTTTTTCAATCCAAGCATGAGAAGAAGCCCAAGTTGGTGAAGGGGCTGGATGGGGTATTTTCGTTGAAGAGATTATCAGAATCAGTTTAGCCACGGACACACACGGGCCGACACAACAATTCACCGCTCGTTTCACTCGAGACGCAAAGTACACAGAGTTTTGTTTGTTCCCTTCGGGGAGGGAAAGAATGATGTTGGTAGAATTTTGCGATCCTCTCAGATGTTCCTATTGCTTATCGCCTTCTGGCCTATTTTTCTGCCACTCCGGTTAAATGTGATGCGCTCATCTCGGAGATGGTCCCGGTTAAACAAAAAATGGTATGCGTTCACGGGGTCAAAATTTCCGATTTGCCGTAAATGCCGGACCCGTAGGCGTTTACAGGGTGCCGCAGATGGGCGGCACCGGGCGCGCAGACGTATTGGTCATACTTCAAGTGCCCGGTAACAAAGCAGAGGCGGTGCCCTTTGAACGCCTACCCTTATTTTTTGGTTCAACCGATGATATCCTATCCCTTAGCGGATTTCATGCACGCTTGCCGAAAGAACACATTCGATGGCGTCAATTAAAGTCCGTGGCCATGTACGAGTGGGCCTTATCCGCGATAATCAATCATGAACGAAGTCGATTTTCACGTTGTATCCGGCGGTCTTACGCATGCCGATCCTCTTTTGTTTCAGCTCGTAAACCGGCGCCAGTGTGTCATATGCGGCGCTGGTTTCCGGATCGGCCAGCGCCTTGTTTTTGAAATCCTCGAACGTGGGTCGACTTGCGGTATCAACCATTACGGGCCTCATTGATCACCAGATCCGTATCCGGTGACACGGCATAAAACAGCTGGTTCAACTTTTCGATCGTTGGCATCGCCGTGCCTTGTTCATAGCGGGCGTAGGCGTTGCGCGATGACATCCCCATCCGTTTTGCGACCTGGGCGAGCGAAAGTCCGCTGATTTCACGCTTGCGTTTCAGCAACAGCCCGATCATTGGTTTCGGCTCCGGGGCCCCGACCTCGAAGGTGTCCTTGGTACCCTTGTATACTGTCACCTTGAAGCCGTCCCGGTTCACCAGCGTTTCAATCATATCGGCCACCATCAGGTAGGCCTCTTTTTTGGTGTGGCCCTGGGTTATTAGGTCCAGGATAGGAATTTCCGCCAGCCAGAATTTGCCGTCTTTATAAATGCGTCCTGCAAATCTCATGGTTTACCCTTTCTTGCCTTGTTTAGTATCGATCGGGCAAGCTTTGGACTTTCTCCAAGAAAGTATATCTCAACAAAGTCACATCTGTCAGAAATGCCTCAACGATAGGCTCGGCTGCGATGATGGGCTCCGATCATGAAACGATGTTATCTTGATCGTCAATTTCGTAGAAAAATCGCCATGAACCGATACGGTAGCGCCATGTTGGCGGTGTATAATTTTTTAGTTTTTTTATGTTGGGACCGTAATGGGGGTGTGTTTTTAACTGAGGATAGACATAACCTTTCAATTTCTCTGAAACTTTTGCCCCTCCCGATTTTGCCATGAGTTTCAGATCGTTCTGAAACCGGTCGGTTTCAAAAATGCGATAGTCAGTCAACGAATCGGCCTTTCAGCTGCTTGGCTTCGTTGGAGCCTTCCTTCAAACGATTCAGTAAATTGTCGTTCGACATAATTTCGGCCAACTCAACATCGTCCACAAACTGCTGCTCACGGATATTTTGGAGTGCTGCCGTTTCGATAAAATTGGATAGAGAGCGGTTTTCCGCTTTGGCAGTTTCGGAAAAAATTTTATAAATGTCTTCCTTCAACCGCAAGGTTACTGTCTTGTGCATTTATATTCTCCTAGTTTCATTTATATGAATAAGTATTCTAATTCGTTCTGGTTGTGTTGTCAATAACACATGGGGTAAAAAAATGGTGCGTCCCTGTTACGAGAGGGACGCCGACATACAATTTACCCAAAAGGTGTATTCAAGACCCAAATTCCAAGGCATAATGAGATTCCTGATTTAGAAGAACAACAAAGGAAATTTCCTGTCCACCGATTTCGGCTTGAAACAATTCAATGTTAACGGTGAAAAGGAGAGGGTGCGGCTTTACCGACAATATGTGTGGAAACCGGAGCGATCCCGCAAGCGGACAAGCCCTATACCAAGACGATACCGGAAAAAATCGTAACCGAAGAACGAGAAAGGAACTTCGAGATTGGTCGTAAGGACCGATTTTTATACCGGACGCGGTATTTTACAGCTTCCGGGATTATTGGGTCGCGAGAGTTTGTTTCGGATGCCTACCAGCAGTTCAAGCATCTCTTTCAATCCAAGCATGAGAAGAAACCGAAGTCGGTGAAGGGGTTGGATGGGATGTTTTCATTGAAGCGGCTTTCTGAATTTATTTAGCTGCGGACACATATGGACGGTCACAGATTAAATTCCAAGATGTATTTTTAGGGCAGTATCGACACCGACCATGTCTCCATCGCTTAACCGGCCAATGGGTTTTATAATCCTATGTTTGTCGAGGGTGCGGTATCTGATCTGCTTTTACCTTTGAGTTTTTGGGAAGATTTCCGGAACCCTTGGAGAGCATCGCCTCGAATGGATAGATTTTTTTTAAATTTTTTGAAGTGATCGGGAGGACAGTAACTGTCCCGGAATATTGATTGTTAACATCATTTGAAACGATCACGATGGGCCTTGTTTTAGCAATTTCCCGACCAATAGTCGGGTCCAGAGCGGCCAAATGAATTTCTCCCCGTTTAATATTCATCCCAGCCTTCCAAGTCCGCGACTTCAAATTCCGATGAAATATCAATGCTTTCCTTTTGGCGGGCCTGGTAACCTTCTGCCAGTTGTTTTTCCAGAATCTCTTTTTGGGTCTGTTTCACTTTAAGCTCGATGGCTTCGGCAATAAACATGCTACGTTTTTTTGCGCCGGTCATTCGATCTACCATGTTGACCAGGTCTTTTGGCAATGTGACATTCAGTCGAACCTTTTGTGTGTTCATATAGCCCTCTGAACAGTATTAAAAAGAAAAATGTCAGGCAAAGAGTGCATCCGGCGTATTGACGACGGTTTTGTATTATTCGCCGTACATATCGGTGATGATTTTGCGTAGTTGGGCAGATTTGCGATCTGATAGCTGATCAATTTTCTTTTTCAATCTCTTTTTGCTAATCGTGCGAATTTGGTCAACAGCGATTTCAGCATTCTTTTTTGCGGATTTGATCTGAATCCGGGTTCTCCATTGGGGATGCAAAGCCGAGGTTAAAGGGCATACAACCACAGTTTCCAGATATTGATTCATTTCGTCCTGGCTAACGATCACGACAGGGCGGACTTTTTTTATTTCGCTTCCAATTGTAGGGTTGAGATCTGCAAAATATATTTCGTACCTTTTAATCAACAACATCCTCATCCCTCAAGCCATCAAAAAGAGTTGAGTCAAAATCTTCCCAATTCTCCCTTTGATTGGCCATGGCTTTATATGTTTCTTCCCAAGAAAGCTTGCTTTCCTCTTTATTCCGAAGAAGCAGACCTCTGTCGGTTTCTTCAATTAATAGGCTATTTTTTAATCCATACTTTTGGAGAAGCGCTTTGGGTATGCGTAAGCCCTTTGAATTACCAATCGAAACCAGCTTTGCATCTCTTACCCTTGTTTGATTTTCCATACTTTTTGGCTCCTGGCTTTGGATTGAAATCAATGTAATTACTGTAGCTACATTTTTGCCTGGCGTCAAGTTTGAAAGAGATTTTCCGTATGATTTGCTGAGGTTAATCGGCTTACTTTTTTCCATGAAATAGCCCATCGCCTTATGTTCTATTTTTTGTTCAGGTTAATACCAGTCTTCGAGTGGCAAACCTTCGACGCGTTCAAATTCTTTGATATTGTGGGTCACTATCGTGCCTTTGTTCGAAAGTGCAGTCCCGGCGATCAAAACATCATACGGGCCGATTGGCGTTCCTTTCTTTTCAAGATCAGCACGGATGGCTGCAGCACTTCTGACTTCCTTGGTTCCAAAAGGCAGAATGTTGACCACCGATGTCAAAGAATCCAATTGAACGATCCTTTTCCTGGGGGAAACCGATTTCGCAATACCGACCTGCAGTTCAAAAAGTACCACGGTAGGGATGCCTATGTCACTGGTGGATGGTTCAGCAGCCTGTCGGCGATATTTCCCACACCCTTGAAGAAATAGATGAGCGTGTTCGTGTCCAGTATATACATGAGTAAACTTACAGATGAAGATTAAGGTTTCCGGAAATAAATAATTCCGTCATCCTGCTTGTCTTTGTGCCCGTCTACCGTGTTGCCGCCACCGGCACATATTCCCGATATGCACCGGTGGCGGCGCCTTGTAGACGAACCCAAATCCGGCACGATCTGGGGGAATTATTTATTTCCGGCAACCTAATTCCTCTTTGCCGGTTTCTATTTTTTGAAACGATTTTCTCTGCGGCTACACTGATTCCCGCGACGCGTCCTGCCCCATATCCTTTCTGATTTCCTCTGCAGTTGGAAGGTCTTTCCAGGCGCCTGCAAGTTGGATCACCGCTTCGGGCCAGTTTGTCGCTGTCTTTTCTCGAATTACTTCCGAAATCCATTTGCTTTTCGATTTGCCGCTTTTTTCAACCATAGACAGCATTCTTTTTTCGGTATCGTCGTCTATATATATTGTTACTTGTCCCATATTTCACCTCAAAATTAATCCACATATATGTTAACATATATGTGAAATTGGTCAAGGTAGTTTTTTGATCTTATTCACGGTACGATTGTGTTGCCTGTCAACTATTTGATTTATTTTGATGGACGCATAAGCGGACGTATAGCCAGATACTTATATGCAATTCAATCACCTGTTTCAATCCGTCGTTTTCGGATGTGATCCACGGACGCAAATATGAATTTTTGCCACAAACCCACACGAACATACACAGACAAATTTACAGAGCCTTCGGCTGCCGAAAACACTTTTTTTCAAGATCTTAACGTTCATGTGGGGCCGTGTGGGTTTGTGGCAGATTTTATTTTCACCCGAGGTGCGAAGATCAGGACCTGGATCGTGAATTATTTTTCCACTGCCCGCAAAACATCACCGACGACCCGTCACCTACTCTTGCAGTTCTGTATCAATCAACCGGATCGCATCAACATCCAGGTGGAAATAATATTCCCCTTCCCATATGTACGCCTGTTGGAGGAAAGAGATGTATTTCAAATGCAGATTATCCGGTATGGGAAAGTTTGTGTTTTGGAATCTCTCCATGATATTATCAACACATATCGATCCGGTGGTAAAGGCAAGGGAGATGGTCGTATCGTTCCAATGGAATGCTGTCCCGTCACCTACATATTGCAACGTTAAATTGTTGTCAAAGATCAGAAACAATGCATGGGTGTAATAGCGGGAGTCCGTGGTGGTGGTATACATTTCGGGAATGAGAAATTGGACACAGGTCGTCGGCGTGATGAGCAGCCCATCGCTGCCGTCTGCGGTGAAATCAAAATAAAGTTCGTTGACCCTCGCGTCATCTGAATCATCCTCCCGGAAGTTCTCCATGACCAGGAAGCCCGATGCAACCGTTAATGTTGAAGTCCCATTGTCGATGTTTGTGCCTTCTGGAGTAGGAACCCAATCATGGTTACCGGTAATTCCCTTATCCCATTCTTCATTGAACAGAATTTTTCCAGGATGGAACACTTTTCCCACGATGGCATCATTTTCAGCACCCAGCGTACCTTGAAAAACCAGTGTGCAGGTCACAGAATCCCAGCATTCAATGGGGATTGTCTGGCTGGCTTGAAAGTAGACATCCATGGATTCGTTGAATAGCAGTTGATCACAATGTACATTTTGCTTTGAGTGAACGATAATATCCTCACTTCCGTCTGGATTACCATTAATCGGTGTATATTTGAACACCAGGGAGAAATCTCCATCCAACATGGCATCTTCCGTTTCTGTTGTGTTCGTTAGATTCAATTTCATCCAACTCAACACATTGTCTTGGAAGTACGGGCAAGCGGAAACCTCCAGACGGCCCCGGAAAAAATAATCCAGCAAGGCTGTGGAATAGCCTATGGCCCGGGGGATGAGTTTTTCGGCGTAATCCTGGTGGCAGCGTTCATCCAACAAAAAAGCATAAGTTACTTCTGGTGCGTTCTGCATGTAAAGTTGGTAATAATAGTATGCGGCAGCAACGAAATGCGTTACGGGATCCCCTAAAGTTTTGCTGAAATAGATGCGGTGATCAATCTTACCGTCTTCTGCGTCGATTTCTTCTGCATGGAGCCAGACATCTCCATCATAGTTGGTTTCCTCCATTTGGGGATGGGGATAATTATCATCCGTGTCTTCAGTCCAGAAGTTGGCGTTGGTGTATTCGGCCAGGCCGATCGTGCGGTTCGAGCCGTCCGGGAGATTGGACCCGTTGGGCAGGTATTCGTTATGGTCCCACAGTGCGGAGATCGGACTCGGGGCGGACGTATCGGAGACAGCCATATTGAAGATGGAAGGGTCGACCGTGAAATTTTTTTCTTTAGGGATAGCTTCGATAAACTCTTGGTTTTCCTCAACCCACTTCTCGTAGGGATCCGAGTCCAGTAAGAATGGAGGATGAGGATCATTTCTGACATGGGCAGGAACCGCTGCATCGGAGACCAGATGCATCAGTTGGCCGAGGGATCGAAACATTCTGGCATATTGCTCCTCTGATCCCGTTAGCAATGCCCGACGATAATAGTTTCTTGCCAACGGCCATGAATACTCATTAATTTCATCATACAGCTGATAAGAAGCATCTGGTTCAGGTATCTGTGCCCAATAAACCATTGAACTGTAGCCGGACGACAAACCAGCTGCATCCCAAGTCTTAATCGGATCATGAAAATGTCTCAGGCAGCGCCAATTCGGTTCATCTTCCTCAATTCCACCGTCAATCATCCATTCTTCTATTAATTTTTTTTCTATAGTTTCTTTGGTGCCATCTTTAAAACCAAGAGAAGTCTTCAGCACTGTATCCACGATAGAGTCATTTATCGCTTTTTCATTGATGTGAGGATGCGCAATTCTATTGTCATATGCAATACAAATCAGAGGACTTATACAGATAGAGAAAATAATCAAAATAATGCATGTATATCTTTTCATTCTTCTGTTCTCCAGATTTTTTCAGAAAATGGTTTCAATCCAACATTAACTCGTTCTTCGCTTTCCAACCTTCGTAAATTAGGCATTCTTTCATTTGCAATGCCCGCAGGGTGTTCAATATCTCCAAGGTTATCCTTCCTTTCTTTGAGTGTCATTAATTTAGGAAGGAAATAGATTATGTGCTCGTTTTCAGGGATGAACATGGAATGTTTTTTCTCCAATGAACTATATGATGCCCGCATACTCCCCGGATATGCGGCATATCCAGGCTTAAAGATAGATATTTGACACTGTTTGTCCCAGAGTGACATCCCTCTGAAAAGGGTTACACGTTTTGGTTGGAAACGAAAATTCCCCTCAGCATCGGTCAGTGTCTCGATGGCGTCCGCAAACCGCCAAACCCACCCGCCGACCGAGCTGCTCTTTGTGTGAAACCCGATCAACACTACTGCGCCCTCAATGGGCGTACCGGTTTCCGCCTCAACCACTTTTCCCATGAACGGTCCGAATTTATGGGTAATGGTACAGCCGCAAAGCGATATTGAAGTGGCAATCAACAAAATCAGGCATATCCATTTTTGCATACTGATTCCTCCGAGAAAGTGATGGTTTGTCAGTACCGCTCGATTTTCCACAAACCATTTTCGCCCTGGCTGAAATAAATGTAATAAGTGATGGTAACCATCTGGCCCTTGACCTCATGGGTTTGCCGAATGCGGTACTTTGCCATTCCATCCATATAACATATCCAGGATATGTCAGACATCTTGCTTGCCAGTGTGGACAGCCCGGTACCCAATGCTTGGTATATGGCGGCATATCTTTCGTAATAGCGCTGATGGTGAAATGTCAGCGCTTTATCGATGTCTCCGGCGATCAGGGCGGTTTTCATGGAAGCCCACTTGGCTTGCAGTAGATTATCCAACGCATCAGCGGAGAAAACCATGATTGCCACCGTATCCTGATAAGCATCCCCCTGATCATCGGATGCCTCGGCGGTAAGGTAGTAAATGCCTTTTTGCTCCAACCGGATGGGATAGGTGTTTGCTTCAGCGCTATCCTGAAAAATAAGCGTACCTGGTCCCGTGTAAGTGATTGTTGATGTCAGGCTCGGCAGGGAACTGTTGATGCGCAGTGTCGTCTCGAACGGAGTGATACCGGATTGCATATCTGCCGTCAGTTTTATGTAGTTTTTATTGGTTTCAGCATATACAAGAATCGTCTCTTCGGCGGTATCTCCGGAAGCAGAAGTGGCTTTGACGCTGATGGTGTTCTCTCCCTCCTCCAAGGGAATGTGGTTGGCGGCGAACTGATTGCCGAAGACCATGGCGGTGATGCCGTTGACCGTGATTCCTGTCTCGTCGCCGGTGTTGTTGGTGAATGTCCCGCAGACCATCACATCTGGCCGATCGAATGTTATCCCCTGTTGCGGGGATAAGATTTGGATACTGAGCGGTTGAACGACGGTTACCGTCACCGATTCAGTTGATGTTCCACCCGGTCCGGTTGCCTTTATGGTATAGGTGGTGTCGGTTTCCGGAAAGACCGCCAACGATCCGTTCAGTTGAACATCACCGATACCCTGGTCGATGGACACCCCATCGGCATTGGCGGTATTCCATGTCAGGGTGGACGATTGCTCCTGGAGCAGTTGTGTCGGCGTGGCGGAGAACGTAATCATTGGCGGTGGCGGATTGACGGTAATCGTTGCGGACGAAGTCACGGTTCCTTCCGGACCCGTTGCGGTAATCGTATAAGTCGTTGTGGCTGACGGTGATACCATCATTGAACCGGAAAGCGCCACGGTCCCGATACTCGGATCGATCGTGCACGTATCAGCGTTCTCGGATGACCATACCAGGGTGCTGGAAGAACCTTGGTCAATCGTTTCCGGATCGGCACTGAACGTCACGGTTGGAGGGGGTTGGGACTCTGCTGCTTCTGATCGGATGGTGGCTGTGATTGATGCTCCCGGAGAACCGACCAACAGGACCCGCAAACGATTTGCTTGACGCAACCGGATTTTTTTTTCGTAGGTTGTTTCCCGTCCGTGCAGGAAATGCGTCAATGGGATCAACCGGCGATTGAGGACCAGAAAACCGGCATGGATGGATAACTGGGGTGTGTTTTTGGTTATGCATAGGTTCGCGTTTGACGATTGATTCGTTTGAATCGTGTGCTGGGATTGATGGACGTGCCAAGGATTGACTGTCAGGCGGCCGCTGTCGAAAATTACGGTATCGTCGCCAATGGCCGGAGCGGCTGCCACTGCAACCAGAATCGACAATAAAATAAGAATCTTGATTTTTTGCATGCTGCGTCCTCTATTCAGATGGTTAACGGAAAAGTGTCTGAAATCAGACACTACGGCTTCACAATCGTGCACAGATAGTTGTGGCGTTTTACCTGTGGTTCACGATCAAACAGGGGGAACTTCCGTACCGGCTGAGGAAAGATGCAACGTGAAAAGGGATAGGATCAGATTCGGGTCAGTTGAGCGACGATGCAATTGTTTCTGTTTTGTTATTTTTTAAGCAACAATGATGCCGAACTTAAGGGCGGTTGCAATCCGGCCTGGATTAACCACATGAAACAATTAGAAGATATTCGTCCATTGCTGCCCGGTGTCCAGGCGCTTTTGACGTAAATCCTTGATCCTTGAAGAAAAAATCAATATAAAAGTGCACAACTACTCTCTATGATAGGATTTTTTATGAAAGCTAAGACAATCCTGGTGGTTGGCGGGGCTGGGTACATCGGTTCCCATATGGTCAGACAATTGATCCATGATCGATGGAAAGTGGTTATCCTGGATAATCTATCAACCGGAAACCGTCGACTGGCTCAAGGCTGCGAATTGGTGGAGGGAAACCTGGGGGATTGTCACCTCTTGGAGAATTTGTTCACTGAGCATTCGATCGCTGCGGTGATGCATTTTGCCGCTTTTTCACAGGTCGGGGCGTCGGTTGTCAATCCACTTCAATACTACCAAAACAACCTGGCAGAAACAGTCACGCTGCTCGATACCATGGTGCGGCATGAGGTTTTGTATTTTATTTTTTCGTCGACGGCGGCGGTCTATGGCGAGCCGGAATTCACGCCGATTACCGAGGTACATCCATGTCAGCCAACCAGTCCTTACGGCAATACGAAAATGGCTGTGGAACGGATGCTGGCCGATTGTGCCGCGGCATATGGACTGAAATATGCGGCATTGCGCTATTTCAACGCGGCTGGCGCAGACGATTCTGCTCAAATCGGCGAGATGCATGACCCGGAAACCCATCTGATCCCTATCGTGTTGAAAGTGGCTTTGGGGCAAATCAGAAATATACAGGTGTTCGGGACGGACTATCCCACAAAAGATGGCACCTGCATTCGTGATTATGTCCATGTGAACGACTTGGCCCAGGCGCATTTGTTGGCCCTCCAGGCCTTGTTCGATGGTGCGTCAAGCGCTGTTTACAATTTGGGCAGCAGCAACGGATATACGGTGAAAGAAGTGATCCAAAAGACAGAGCAGGTTACCGGAAGGAAAATTCCCGTTGTCGAAGCCCCGCGCGGCCGGGAGATCCCGCTGTATTGATTGCCAGTTCGGAAAAAATCAAACGCGACTTGGGATGGATTCCGGTGTATAACAATCTTGAGCAGATTATTCAAACGGCTTGGAATTGGCACCGCAAGCATGTCCATTGAGTCTGATGGTTCACTTATTGCGACCATAGTATTTTTTTGTTTCGGGAAGCTTACCAAGAAATGATTAACGGGAGAGTCGAATGAAACGGTGTTGGGTTATCCTTCTGGTTTTTATATTGAGCGCCATTTTCATGGCCTGTTCCTCTGACGCGGAGAAAAAAGTCGCCCATTTTGAGAAAGGCAATGCCTACTTTGAGAAAGGTGAATATAAAAGTGCGGAATTGGAATATCGCAACGCCATTCAGATCGACCCTGAGTTTGTCGATGCATATGCGCGTTTGGGAGAGACTTATCTGAAATTGGGCAGCCCCAAGGATGCGTTCAGAGAGTATAGCATGGTCGCCAAGTTGGCGCCTGAAAATACGGATGCCGCGCTCAAACTCGCCACCTTCTATATGCTGGGAAAAAAGAATGCGGAGTCCCGTGAAAAAGTTGAAGCTGTGCTTGCCAGGGAGCCCAATAATATCGAAGCGCTCTTTTTGCTGGCGGGGCTTCATGACCTGGATAAAAAATTTGATGCGGCGGCCGCTGTATTTAAGAGGATTATTGCCCTGGATGCCAACCAAGCCCGCGCTTACATGGGATTGGCCCGTATCTATGCGCGCCAGGGAAAATTTGATGAAGCTGAAAAACAATTGGTCCAGGCTATTCAACTGGATCCCAAAGAGATCAAACCGCGATTGGAGCTGGTGAGATTTTACAGTAGTCGAAAAGCATTTGACAAGGCTCAAGCGCAAATTGAAAAAGCCATTCAATTGAATCCGGATCGTGCGGAGCTTTACCTCATTCTGGGTAATTTCTTTTTTCAAATGAAGAAAAATGATGACGCGGAGCGCGCCTATCTGAAAGCCATCGACATCGATCCATCAGACGTTAAACCCTATATGGTTGCAGCCGGTTTCTATGATTCTCGGGATATGACCGATAAAGCGCTTGCCATGTACGATAAGGCGTTGGCGACCAAACCCAACGACGTCAACATCATGACGACCATGGCCGGATTTTTCCTGAAACATCGAAAAGTGGCGGATGCGCAAGGCTATCTGAACAAGGTGTTGAAAGAAAGACCTAAATTTTTTCCCGCGCGGATGATGAATGGCGAAATCGCCACATACAAGAAGGACTTTACCGGAGCCATTGCGATTTTTGACCAGCTGATTAAGGAAGAACCGCGATCGGCCCGAGCATACTATTTGAAAGGTGTTGCCCATATGGGCAATGGCGAGTTGCAAAGCGCCAAAACATCCCTATCCAAAACGGTTGAACTGAATCCCAAACAACCCAAAGCCAAAATGTTGTTGGCCGATATTGCCATGCGTGAAAGGGATTTTAACAATGCCCAGAAGCTGAGTGAAGCGGTACTGGATGAAGATCCAAAGAATTATCAAGCCCGCATGATGTTGGGAAATGCATTTATGGCTCAGGGCAAAACCGGCGAGGCGGAGATCGCTTACAAATTGCTTATCGCCGAAGATCCTGAAAATCCGGCTGGATACTATCGATTGGGGCTGTTGCAGCGGGCGACCAAAAATTATCCGGCAGCCATGGAAAACTTCAATGCCGCTCTGGATTTAAACCCCAAGCTGATGGATGTGTTCACCAATCTGATTTTGGTCTATGGCGCCCAAAAGGAATTTGATGCCGCCCTGAATCGGTGTGATGCGCAAATCAAAAAGGTGGGGGATGCAAATGTCCCCAAGGCCATCATTAGCAATCTCAAAGGCGGTATTTTATTGGCTCAAAAGCGGGTTGATGCGGCCAAGAACGCTTTCGAAGCAGCGATTCAACTCAACCCGGAATTCATGCCGCCGTATTATGCCTTGGCACGGATCTATTTAACCGAGAAACAGCCAGAAAAGGCCATTGAACAATACACCGCCATTCTTGAGAAAAATCCGAATCAAGCCGGACCGCATATGCTTCTCGGAACGATTTATGACATGCAGCACCAGTATGACATGTCGGAGAAACACTATCGTGCCGCACTCAAAATAAACCCACAATTCGCACCGGCGGCCAATAACCTGGCTTATCTCCTCTCAACACGAAATGGCAATCTTGATGAAGCACTCAAGTTCGCGCAGATTGCCAAGGAAAAATTGCCTGATGACCCTAGCGTGATGGATACATTGGGATGGATTTATTACCAAAAAGGACTTTACGGAAATGCAGTGCAGGAATTCCAGGATAGTTTGGAGAAATTGCCCGACAATGCAACGGTAAATTTTCACCTTGGCGCTGCACTGTTCAAAAAAGGAGATAAATCCCAGGCAAAGCCGTATCTTGAAAAGTCGTTGGCGTTGAACAATCAATTTGAGGAGGCTGGTGAGGCCCGGCGGATGCTGTCGGAGATCTGATCCTGTGCGCTATTTTCCTTTTAAAACCTTGGTATTATGCGTGTTGTTGCCGCCTTTTGTATACGCCTTTTCCTTGCAGACCTTGGAGAAGTTGATTCAGGCGCGCTATGACAAAGAACTGACGGCAACCTATACGGGTGACGCCCGCTCTTTATTTGATGGCAGCGTCCGTTTGCAGGATGTCATTCGCAAAAATATTGATGCGTTTTTATCGAACCGCAAACTGATTCGGTGGGGCGTACACGTTTCGATTACGGTCAAGACCCAGGATGGGATTTATCTCTATCCCGATGCCTATGATGCCTCCCGCTCAGGGCTATCGGTTGCGGACAATGTTGCCGTTGCACGCAATAATTTCAAGCTGCTAAACGATGGGTTAATTAAAACGGTTGATGTTGAAATCGATTATAATACCCTGATCGCCAATGCTGTTCTGCTGTTTTGCGTGCTTGTTCCGCTAAGCGTACTTTACATATTTTATCAACGAAGTTCGAAAAAATTCAATGCCGAAGCGCGTGATCAGCAAAAGGCCCTATACGAAATAGAACAATCCCGACGAAAAGACGTTGAGAAACTGGCTGAACTTGAAGAACAACGAAAACAGCTTTCCCAAAAAGTCGATGAAATGCGTAAGAGACTGGAGGATGAGCGTCGCAAGGCCTCTACCACCGAGGACGAAATGGTGGATGAGTTTTTGGCCCTTGAAGAAAAAATAGCCAAACACCAGGCATTGCAAGATGGGCAGCTGGTTGAAATCGAAGAGTTGAAGGAAAAAATCGAAACCTTTGAGCGGGAAAAAGAAGACCAGAACCGCCAAACCCTGAAAGGCGTGGAGAGTATCAAGAAGCGGATGGCCGTTCTCTATAAAAACGTGAGTATCCATGAGCGGGCCATGGCCGGTTTTATGGAACTGACTGAAGAATTAAAAATCAAGGCTGAGGAAACGATTCATCTGCTCAACGACGATGCCAAACAGGTTCGTATAAAACGTAAGGTCTTTGGTAAAAAGAACAGGGAAACGGTCTTTGAGGTTATTTTTGCATACAAGGGAAGATTGTATTTCAGGAATATCAACAATAATCGGGTTGAGGTGTTGGTGATGGGTACCAAATTAACACAAAACAAGGACCTGGCATTTCTCGATAAACTATAAAAAAAGTTCTTCATCAAAAGGTTTTTTGAACCTCTGAGAGGGCGAATGTATCTTGATTTTTATAAATTAAGGATAAAACCGTTTCAAATCAGTACGGACCCGAAGTTTCTTTGGCTCGGCGAGAAACATAAAGAGGCGCTGGCTGTATTAAAGTACGGCATCCTTGATAACAAGGGATTTCTTTTGCTCACCGGTGATGTCGGAACGGGTAAAACAACCCTGCTTAATGCCCTTATTCAGAGCCTTGATGAAAATGTTCTCGTTGCCATGGTGACCGACCCGGGTTTGGCCAAAATGGATTTTTTTAATTTCGTGGCCGACTCTTTTGAAATGGATAAAAGCTTTAAAAGCAAGGGCGATTTTTTAATTTACCTAAGAAACTATCTGTTTGACCTGCATGGCCAAAACAAGCAGGCATTGCTTATTATCGATGAAGCCCAGCATCTGAGTCCGAAAATGCTCGAAGAGGTCCGTCTGCTATCAAACATCGAGAAACATAATACAAAACTGATCAATATTTTTTTTGTCGGTCAAAGCGAATTCAACGAAATTATTCTCAGACCCAAGAACCGGGCCATCCGCCAACGCATTACCATCAACTACAATATCGCTTCCCTGTCGGAGTCAGAGACAAGCGACTATATTCGTTTTCGCTTGGGCGTCGCAGGTTCGGATAACGCCTTGTTTACGCCTCGAGCCATCAAGGAGATTTTCAGGTTTTCAAATGGCTATCCCCGCCTGATCAATATTATTTGTGATCAGGCGCTATTAACGGGCTACGTAAAAGAGAAAACCAAAATAGACGAGAAAATCGTCATAGAATGTGCTGAAGAACTGAAAATCCCCCATGGTTTTTCCATTGATAAAAACAGCGCGACACCCGAGGCAGCGGAAACGGTCGAACACCGTTCAGACAAGCCAGCGGTTCCATTGAATAGCGCACCTCACGTCAATGCCCATGATCAACCCCCACCAACCCGATCCTTCAGCAGACCCCTGTTGATCGTTCTTCTTGCATTGATGGTGTTTTGGATTGGGTTGGTTTCCGTTTATCTTTTCAGCCAAAAAAGCACCACCGTCAGGCCGGTGATTGTTGAATCGCCGCCTCTAACGCAAGGTGATGAAGATCAGCCAACAGCCACGACGGATCAGAACCGGATAGCCCAACAACGCCAATCTCCATCCAACCCTTCTTCTCTGAATAAAGAAAATAATCAGGATGCGCGTGTTGCCCCGGATGATACCCCAGCATCTGCTGCAGTTCCTGCCGATACCAAACCCGTTGAAAAAACCGAACCCCCCGTCGAGCTGTCGCAAATCAAACAGACCTATGGTGACAACCCTACGGTTTATTTCGGTTTTAATTCAAATGACCTTGAACCGGAGGCCTACCCCCTTTTGCAAATGGTGGCCCGGTTCTGTGCGCAAAATCCGCAGGTAACCCTCACCCTAAAAGGATATTCAGACAGCTCCGGTGCCTTATCCTATAATTTGAAGCTGTCTGACTTTAGAGCGAACATGGTAAAGTCCTATTTGGTTGGGCGCGGTGTAAAAGCGACGCAGATAAAAACCTTGGCTTTGGGGCCGGATGAAGCCTCCACGGATGGCAAACAACGCAAAGTCGTCATTGAAATTGGGGCTCTGCAGTAATCGTTTTTGATTGTGATCAACAAGGACGAATTCGTAAGAAGCCCGATATCGGCGTTACGCTTCATCCTTCGTCATTGCGGCGTACGCTAAGTACGCCTCATTCCTTAAGGATTCGCAAGCCTTGATCTCGGGCTTCTTACGAATCCGTCGGAAATGCGACTTTTTACGAGTGCATCAACAAGGATTACGATATGGATGAATTAGAAAACACAGAAGATATCGATAAATTAACGGCCAAATTGGTCAAGGCGGTAGAAAAATTAAGTCCTCAGCGTAAAAAAATGTTAGCGCAATTGATCCGCGAGTGGGAGCGGCTGGATTACCGTGAAGATTCGAGAATTTCCTGCTTTTTACCTGTCGATTATTCGACTCAGGATCGTCTCTATCAGGATTTCATCCATAATTTGAGTAACGGTGGGGTTTTTATCGAAACAGCAGCTTCGTTGCGAATCGGTCAGCCGCTTTCAATGATCTTTAATGTGCCAACGCTTAATAAAGCATTCAAGATTGCCGGCCGAATTGTAAGAACCGAGACAGATGGTGTCGGCGTTAAGTTTGATAAAAAATTGACGCCCTATCAAAAGGAGTTGATCCATAAAGCCGTAAACAAATCGTAGATCGTCTCACCCGACAGATTTGAAGCAATCCAGATACCATTGAACTGCTTCCTCAATATAGTGCTTTTGGTGTTGTTCGTTGGTGATTCGATGATCGCCTTTTTCGAGGATCAATTGTTTCTTCGGGGCTTGGGCAAGCTTGAAGATCGTATGCGCATTTTGAATGTTGACGGTTCCGTCATCGCTTCCATGGACGATCAAAATATGGTGAATGGCTGAAAGCAGAGAGGCAATATTAAACTGCAGTCTGTTTTGATTCACTTCAGTTTTTAATGACTGCGGCGAGTTGTCCGGGAGTTGAATTGTTTTGCTCTGCACGGGGGCAGCCAGCGTGACAATTGAGAAGGGCATGAGTTGACCGGCTGCGGTCAGGCATACCGTGCCCCCCAAACTGCTGCCGAAAAGACCCAATGGAAGGCTTGGGCTCCCAAACAGATCGCTCATTTTCCGGGCGGCAGAGACCAGATCCGCCGTCCGGCCTTCCAAGGTGGTATCGGTCTGAAAATTGCCCTCACTGTCACCGCAACCTCTATGATCAAAACGGAAATAGGCGAATCCGACAGAAGTGCAGTGATTCGCTAAATCAATTTGCTTGGGAGAATTTTTATCAGCCATCAATCCGTGGCAACCAATAATGATTGCCCGTGGATGGGTTTCGGGTAAGTGAAGAATACCCGATAACGCGAATCCATCCGCATGAAAGGTGATGGGTCGTTGATGAGTCGTTGCTGGTGTATTATCTAACATATGGAAAATATCGGCAAAAAATTGGCAAAACGCAAGCGAAAAATTGATCGGCCGCTCAAATTGCGTTACGTTGATCTATCGCTGAGAGAAGCGCCATGGGCCGGCGGATTATTGCAGCCGATCCATGGGCACCGCGACAGCGAAATCCTCGGCCGGTGGAGCGGGTCAGGTCCGGAACCTGGATGGGATCGGCTGATGGTCCCGATCAGTGCTTCTGAAGCGTTTTTTTCATATACTGACCCAGTGCCTCCTGAACGGTGGCGGCCGCCAGGAACGCGCAGTGCTGATCGTCTTCCGGAAATCGGCCGATTTCTCCAGAATGGCTTCACCGGTGATGTCCGTAATTTCGTCGGGCGTCTTGCCAAGGGCCATTTCCGCAGCAAAGGATCCGCATACCGTGCTCGACCCACAGCCGTCGGTGCGAAAGGCGGCGTCGCACACCCGGTCATTGTCGAACTTGAGAAATATTTCCATGGTATCGCCACATTCGCCTTTCACACGCGCATGGGCATCCGCATCGGCCAGAGGGCCCCGGTAAAGCGGGTTGCGCCAGCGTTCAAATCCTGCCTCTCCAAAAGCCTCACGGGTCTCGGCGAATATCTGTTCCTGGAGTTCGGCCACGAAGGCATCGATTTTGTCGGTCATCCCTGTCCTTTCTTGTCCGCATTATGTCAAATCTCTTATTTTATTTTCAATTTCCGCCAATTGCTGTTTTAGCGCGTCGGCCTGTTGCTGCAGTTGTTGGCGCTGCTGGTTGGCTGGATTTCCGGCTCCTCGCGGTTGGACCGGTTGGGTGCCGCCATCGGTAGCCATGCATCGGCGGCCCATGCCCATGCCGCCGCCGCAGCCGCCCCGACCGCGGCCACCACCCATTCCCCGACCGCCGCCTCTTCCAGATCCCCAAGACATAGGGGACGCCCCGACCGATCCCGCCCCCGACCGGTTGCTGAAGATTGCCGCCAATCGATGCATCCAGCTCTCCTTTCTTGAACTTCTCAACCACATCCCGGATGACGCCGCGCTGCCCCAGGATGACCCTGACATTCGCCGCGTCGAAAACCTGCATAGCCTTCGGCCCGCAATTGCCGGTGATAACCACCTTGGCGCCCGCATCGGCCACTATGCCGGCGGATTGAATGCCGGCGCTGCTCGTCAGATCGGCATTGGTGTTGTCGATGGCCTCAAAGGCCATGTCATCGGTTTCAACAAACAAGAAGTAGCGGCAACGACCAAAACGCTCATCGACATTTGCCGAAAGGTCGGTACCGGTGGAACTGACAGCGATTTTCATGTTCTTACTCCCTTTTCATTTGCTTTGCAGGTTATTGATCGCGCGTTCGGCCGCGCGCAGGGCGCCTTCGAGATAACCGCCATGCTGGTCCGCCGTCTCGGTGCCGGCAAAGTGGACCCTCCCGTCCCAAATGGCGCTTTGGCCGGCTGGGGGCCGGTAGTCCGGATGTGCTCGCAGGGGCGGCTGGTCGTATGCCGTGGCGGTGAAGGACTCCCGCGCCCAATCCTGGTAAAAAAGCCTTGTCGGTGTGGCCGCCGCCCATCCGAAGAGGTCCGCCAGCTGCTCGCGAATGGCTTGGTTCAGGCAGGGCTGCTGATTTCGTTGGGCCGCCGGCATGCCGACAAACCCGGTCAAGCCGTAAGGCGCCGTTACATGGTTGGACCCGTCGTGAATTTCACCCAAAGGGCCATGTTCGCTGAAGGCCTGTCCCGACAGCCCCGCATCGCGCCAGAACGGTGTTTCATAGAGGGCGTAGAATTTGGCCTGGCCCGCCATCCAGGTGCTGGTTTTGAGCATGGCCTGGGCCAGGTGATCCGGCAGATCAGGCGTGAAGAGAATGGTGGCGGCGGTAAGACGCGGGGGAAGGGCAAGGACAACCTGTTGGGCGAGAAATTCGGCCCAGGGCGCCTTTTCCAATTCACCCACGGTCACCCGTATCCCATCGGAGCGGCGTTCGATCCCGCAGACCGGATGGTTCAGGCGAATGGTGTCGCGGAGCACGCGTTCACACAGTCTGGTGACCAGTGCCATCATACCGCCAACAATCCGCCAGGAAGCCGGTTCGCTGCCATACCCCCTTATGGTGTGCACCGCGCCGCTGTGTTGCTGGTAGCGCCCGAAGCCGTTCTCAAATTGACGATACCCCTTCAGGTTCAGGGTATCGACCAGGCGGGCCATGGTCGGATGGATTTCCGGCCAGTACCAAGAGGGGCCGAGATCACAGCCATATCCCTCATATTGGGGACAGAGTATACGACCGCCAATCCGGTTGCGGGCTTCAAGCAGCACAAAGGATCGGTTTTGTTCGGCCAGCCGGCTGGCGGCGTAGATGCCGCTCAGACCGGCACCGATAATGAGGGTGTCAATCCGTTGGATCGTAGTTGTGTTCATTTGCCAAGGTCCCCGTTCGATACGTCCTTTCGAAGCAAGGACCCTATCCATATCACCGCGCGCTTGTCGGAACAATATTTATTTTGGCCATAAGCCCAAAAAAAGGCCGGGCTGTCGCGAGGTGTCAGACGACGTTTGCGGGCTTGACCCGCGAGATATTCCGGGATACGACGGACATGGCCTTTTTCAAACCGCCTCCTACAACCTGGATGGGATCGACGCCATGACGAAACGACGTACCGGACGTCAGAAGTACTACAATTTTTTTTCTCATTTTTATGACCATTTCATAAAGATGCATTCCTCCAACGATAGGGATGAGACCCGACAATTTCTCGTCGCCTCGGCAAATCTGGAAGGCAAAAAACACCCACGGGTGCTGGATATCTGTTGCGGCACCGGTTCGGTGATCCTCGCTTTTAGCGAACACGTTCATGGTATTTTTGCCGTCGGGGTCGATTTCTCAATCGGCATGTTAAACCGCGCCAGGGCGAAAGATGCATCAAGTAAAGCGGCTTTCGTCAAGGGGGATGCAGCCGACTTGCCCTTCGTCAATGACTATTTTGATATCGTTTGCTGCTCGCATGCCTTGTACGAATTAAAGGGGCACGATCGGAATCGGGCATTGTCGGAGATGCGGCGGGTTATCAACCGGATGGCAAGGTCCTGATCATGGAACATGAAGTCCCGCGCAAGAGATGGGTGAAGGTGCTGTTTTCCATTCGGATGCTGATGATGGGGCCCAAAGATGCGCAGGAGTTCGTCAACCAGGGAATTTCTCCCTTTCAAAGGCTTTTCTCCCAAGTGGCGCTGACACACACCCCCTCGGGGAAAAGCAAATTAATCATTTGTCGAAAGCGGGATAGGCAAGGAACAAGATGAACTACCAACAAGCCCTTGAGACGGCTAAGAAAAACGGTGAACGGGTCGTCCCCACGGTTTGCGGGATGTGCGGTCCGGGCGGGCCAGGCGGCGGCTGCGGCATCTATGCCTTTGTCCGCGACGGGAAATTCGTCAAGGTTGCCGGCATGGATGAATCCCCGGTGAACCAAGGGGCGATTTGCGCCAAGGGGCATGCCGCCCCGCAATGGGTCTATTCACCCGATCGGTTGACCCACCCCTTGCGTCGTATCGGCAGGAAAGGGGAGGGCCGGTTCGAGCGCATCACCTGGGATGTGGCCATCGCCCAGATCGCCGAGACGCTAAAGGCGCAAAAGGCCTCCTACGGGCCGGAATCGTTGGCCATCTTAAGTCCGGCCAGGCGTTCCTACAGTGAGTACATCGTACGCTTCCTGACGGCCCATGGCAGCCCGAACTTCGGGCACAGCGGTATTTGCGCCATGCAGCGGGCCTTCGCCTTCATGTACACCATCGGGACCTGGCCGCAACCGGATTATCAGCGTAGCGATCTGATCATTCTCTGGGGACGTCAGCCGATCTTTTCCGGCCCGGTTGCCCGTCCGGCAAAATCTTTTTTGGCCGCCCGGCAAAGAGGGGCGAAGATTATCGCGATCAAACCGTCGGTCGAGCCGGACGTCGGCATGGCAGATCTCTGGCTGCCCATCCGGCCGGGAACGGATACTGCCCTGGCCCTGGCCATGCTGCATGTGGTGATCGCGGAAGACCTCCTGGACCATGCTTTCATCGATCGATGGTGCAGCGGTTTCGACCCGTTGAAAACACATATCCGGCAATACCCACCGGCATGGGCCGAGACCATCACGGGTCTCCCGGCGTCTCAGATCGAATCGGTTGCACGGATGTATGCCACCACCCGGCGGGCGGCCATCGATCTGGGCAACGGCGTCGAGCATACCCCCTCCTCAAATGACGCCATCCGGGCCGTGGCGATCCTCATGGCGATTACCGGCCATTTGGACCGCCCCGGCACCGATCTTTTCGTTCCACCGGCCGCCAAAAGCCCCAAACCCATCACCCTGAAAGAACGGGTGACCCAGGAAATGGTGGATAAATTGGTGGGGCCGGAGTTTCCCCGGGCGTTTCAGCCTTTGTCGAAGGCACGTCTTCGGCCTATTATCGCATCCTGGAAAGCGTGTTAACCCAGGATCCCTATCCGATCCGGGCCGTTATCGCTCCAGGCACCCAGGCTTTGGTCAGCACCCGGGGATCTCGCAATGTGACTGCCGCCCTCGAACGGCTGGATTTCTTCGTCGTGGCCGACGTGACCCGCACCGCGGACATGCCTTATGCCGACATCGTGCTTCCTTTGGCCACAAGCTATGAGGTGGATCATCCGTTCCAGTTCGTACCCGGCTGGCTGATGGCCACCCGTCGGGTGATCGAACCGGTGTATGCATCTCCATCGATCTTCTCCTTTTTTTTCGATTTGGGCGTGGCCATGGGTTATGGTGACGATTTTTGGGGCGGCAGCATCTCTGCCGCGATGGATGATCAGCTGGCGCCCATGGGCGTGACCATGGATGAACTGCGGATGCAACCGACCGGGATCAAGGTGCCACCCAAGCCGATGGAATTCGAAAAATATGCCACGGTGTTCAACCGGTCCAGCCCGCGCCTGAGCGGTGAACCCTTTTTGCCCGATGGCAAGGTGGCGATTTACAATACCACCTTTGCGGCCGCCGGATTCAGCCCCTTGCCGCAATGGCGCGAGCCGCCCGAAAGCATCAGCGGCACCCCGGAATTGCTGAATCGATACCCGTTGATTCTGTCGGATTACCATACCTCGAAAAACTTCTCGGCGTCCTGGCAGCGCAATGTGCCTCAACTCCGCGAGATCCAGCCTCATCCGGTCCTGCATATCCATCCCCAGACGGCGGATGCGCGTGCCATCGCCGATGGCGACTGGGTGAAAGTGGAATCGCCGCATGGCTGGATCAAGGTCAAGGCCGAAATCATCCCGGGAATCCGGCCGGACACGGTCATGCTGCTGCATGGCTGGTGGCAGGGCTGCCGGGAGCTTGTGATCGAAGACTACCCCATCCTGGATGGGGGCGCCAATGTGAACGTGATGTACAGTGTGGATAAAGACAAGGCCTACGACCCGCTGATCACCGCCATGGCCAGTCAGACCCTGGTGCAGGTGACCCGGATTGATGAACAGGTGGACGCCCCATGAGCAAGGAAACCCTGATTTGGTTCGACCCCGAGAAATGTACAGTGCCATGGGTGTGAAGTGGCCTGCCGTTCCTGGCGGGGATTGTCGGTGGGCGTCCGGTACCGGCGCGTGCTCAACGTTTGGCAAGGGGCCTACCCCGAGGTGAAAAGTCACTCGGTATCCATCGGATGCCTGCATTGCGTGGATCCTGAATGCGCCGCCGTATGCCCGGTGGAAGCGATTTACAAACGTGTAGCGGACGGTGTGGTCTGGGTTGATGATGAGATTTGCATCGGTTGCCAGAATTGCCTGTCGGCCTGCCCGTACGGCGTGCCGCAGTTCGGCGTCGAGGGCACGATGCAAAAGTGTGATCTTTGCATCGCGCAACCCGGTAGTGAATACGGTCCCCCCTGTGTGGCCACCTGTCCCGGCGGTGCCCTGTCCCTGAAGACGCTGACGACCGCTGAAAAGGAAGCTCATCAGAAGACCATAGCGTCTTTGATGCCGTAGCATGAGGAGAAACAGATGAAAGAAATACTGGAAAATGCCAGAAAGCTGATGAAGGGATACTGCCGGGTCTGCCCTGTTTGTGATGGCCGGGCCTGCGCCGGTGAGGTGCCGGGCATGGGGGGGCTGGGCACCGCTTCGGCGTTCAAGGCCAATTTGGCTGCCCTGGCGGCCTATCGGTTCAATATGCGCCTGGTTCACGACGTGAAAAAACCGCAAATCCGGACCACGATTCTGGGCAAGTCCCTGTCTCTGCCCGTGTTGGCGGCACCCATTGGCGGCGTGTCGTTCAACATGGGCGGCGGTGTCAGTGAGGCGGCCTATATCGAGGCGCTGATCCAGGGCTCCCTGGCCAAGGGCACCCTCGGCTGTACCGGCGACGGGGTTCCGGAATTCATCCACCAGACCGGCTTCCAGGCCATCCAGGCGGCGGGCGGCATGGGCATCCCCTTTATCAAACCCTGGGAAGACGACGAACTGTTTGACAAACTGGAGCGGGCCCAGGCAACGGGGGCGGACATTATCGGCATGGACCTCGACGCCGCCGGCCTGGTCACCCTGCGTAAGATGGGCCGGCCGGTTTCACCCAAGAGCGTGACCGAGTTAAAGCGGATCCGCGCCGCCGTTTCCGGCAAGTTCATCCTCAAGGGCGTGATGACCGTTGCGGATGCGCTGCTGGCCGCAGAAGCGGGGGTCGACGCCATCGTTGTTTCCAACCATGGCGGCCGCGTGCTGGATTTTGCGCGGGGGGCCGCGAGGTGTTGCCGGCGATCCACGCGGCGGTGAAGGG
>NZ_BBCC01000092.1 GCF_001311845.1 Desulfosarcina cetonica JCM 12296
GCCTAATGTTTAAATTTAAGGACGAATTTTATTTCCAGGTCTTCAGCCCCATCCACGATGATCAACAGTTCCTTGGTTATGTCGGCATCTTGGTCGCAGTGGGCACGAAGATCCTGCATCAATTCCGAAAGGCCCTGATCATTGCGCTGCTCCATGCAATCGGAACAATTTCAACCATGACATTGGTTTTATTCCCGTTGATTCATTCGTCATACCGGAAACTTCGGCGAAACAGCCGCGAACTCCTGAAAAGTCATCTATACACCATTAAAGCATTGGGGAATGCCATTGCCAAGCGGGACAGTGAGACCGACGAGCACAACTTTCGGGTCACCTACTTTAGTTTGTGTCTGGCGGAACAGTTGCATTTATCCGCGCAATCCATACAGTCACTGGTCAAAGGCGCATTCCTTCACGATATAGGGAAAATCGGTATTCGGGACAATATTTTATTGAAACCCTCAAGCCTTTCGAATGAGGAGATTGCGATTATGAAAAGCCATGTGGAACAAGGGGTTAAAATTGTCAACGATATTCCATGGCTGGGAGACGCGATAGACGTTATTCGTTTTCATCATGAAAGATATGACGGAAGTGGCTACCCTTCAGGGATTATAGGGGAGCAGATACCTATCGTCGCCCGAATATTTGCTGTAGTGGACGTGTTTGATGCCTTAATCTCTGAACGACCATACAAGCACGCCATATCATACGACAATGCGATTGAAATCCTAAAACAGGACTCCCGACGGTTTGATCCGTTGGTACTTTCCAGGTTTTTAGAAATCTCAGAAGCACTATACAATGATAGAATCACGATGAAGAAAGTAGAACTGGAGATGCATTTGATAGGAAAACTATCCAATTATTTTGAAGTATAAACAGATGGTTCACATGAAATTGCTTAACACAGCGGTTTGTCTTCTTGGCATGTGCATAATACTGGGTGGTTGCGCTGCGGTCGGGCCAAACTTCAAGAAACCGGAAGTAAATCTATCTGAACGCTGGCAAGAAGCAGACACCTCGAAGTTGCCAGAAAGGATAACGTGTAGAGAAGATATCACCGATTGGTGGACGGTATTCAATGACCCGGCATTGAATTCCCTGGTCGAAAAAGCTTTAAACCAAAACCTGACATTACAAGTTGCCGGTCTCCGCATTTTTGAGGCAAGGGCTGAATTGGGGTTTACGACCGGCTCGTTATACCCCCAACAACAGCGGTTGCAAGCCGGTGCCTCCCGCGTAAGGTCCAGTAAAAACGCGGCAAACACCATGCAGGTGGACACAGACTATGTCGACTATGATGTCGGCTTCGACGCAGCATGGGAGCTTGATTTTTGGGGGCGCTATCGGCGTGCTATCGAGGCCGCTGACGCCGGTCTCCAGGCTTCTATTGCCGACTATGATAATGCGATGGTCACCCTTGTGGCGGAAGTGGCGCGAACGTATGTCCTGATCCGTACGCTTGAGACGCGCATCACTCTCGCCCGGGAGAATACCGAAATTCAACAGCGATCGCTTGAAATCGCCCGGAGAAAGTTCAAGGGCGGCATCGTAACTGAGCTTGACGTACAACAGGCCATGGCTTTGCTAAAAAACACCCAGGCGCTTGTGCCTCGTTTAGGAAAAAATCTTCAAGAAGCCAAGCATGCACTCAGTGTTCTGTTGGGCCTGCTTCCCGGGGAGCTGCCGGAAAGCCTCGTTGATTCAAGAAAGGTTCCCATGGCATCTCCCCAGGTTGACGTGGGCGTTCCGGCCGAATTGCTGCGCCGCCGCCCGGATATTCGCAGGGCGGAGATGCTGGCCGCGGCCCAGTGTGGTTTGATCGGGGTCGCCAGGGCCGATCTTTATCCTCATTTTACCTTGATCGGTTCCATCGGGCTTCGCGCAAGTAAAGCTTCGTTCACCAAGGCCGGTGGGATTGATGGTAGCAATTTCAATGACCTGTTCAGTTCGGACAGCTTCCAACTGTTTGCCGGCCCCTCCATTCGGTGGGATATTTTCAATTACGGCCGGCTCAAAAACAGAGTACGGGTACAAGATGCCAGATTTGAACAGTTAATCGTTCAATACCAAAACACCGTGCTGAATGCTGCCCGCGAGGTGGAAAATGCAATTGCAGGTTTTCTCAAATCTCAAGACGAAAACACCTTTCTAAAAAGTAGCGTCCAGGCTTCAAGGCGAGCCGTCGATATCTCACTCCTTCAGTACCGTGAGGGCTTGGTGGACTACCAGCGGGTGCTGAGCGCTCAAAGCTTTCTAACCCAGCAACAGGACCAACAGACGTCGCTTCATCCTTGGTCGCCTTGAACCTGATTTCGCTATACAAAGCGCTTGGCGGGGGATGGGACATCCGACAAGAAAAAGGCTTTGTTTCCAAGAAGATAAAAAAGAAGATGCGCCAACGCACCGATTGGGGAAACCTGTTGGATTAGTCCATGGTAAATCCGACGGGTATATTCGGTCACGAAAGTTCGGTTAGAAAATCCGGGAGTGCCTGTTTATGAAAACGCAAAACCATTTTATTTTAGCCATCCTGCTTTCCGTACTGTTTTTTGGTGGTTGCGGTGAAGAACGAACCGTCGAAAAGCCCGTGGTCGCTCTGGTCAAGGCGATTCAGGTTGCAAGTGGCGCCAACTTCGTCGAGAAAAGCTTTCCGGGAAAAGCGTCAGCGGCGCAGGAAGCCAATCTTTCGTTTCGAGTATCCGGACCGTTGATCCGGTTTCCCGTAAAAATCGGGGATGAAGTACGAAAAGGAGATTTGCTGGCCCGTATCGATTCTCGTGATTTCGAAGTGCGGCTCAACAATGCCAAAGGGCAATTGACGCGGGCCACGGCGGCGTTGACGTTGGCGGAAATGGAATATGCCCGCGTGCAAAGGACGTGGCAGCAGGATCGGGGGGCGGTGAGCGAATCCATGATCGATCAACACCGTGAAAATTATCATCAAATCAAAGCCGGTATGCAATCACTCGAGGCCTCGGTCACCGCCGCCAAAGACGCCTTGAGCGACACCCTGCTGCGGGCGCCCTTCACCGGAATAGTGGTAAAAACCTTTGCTGAAAACTATGAAGACGTCCAGGCCAAAATTCCGGTCGTCCGCCTGATCGACATCGCCGACATTGAATTTACCGTGGACATTCCGGAGGATGATATTTCCCGAATTCCCCAAGTGGAAAAGGCGCTGATCCAATTCGATATCTATCCCGATAGGAATTTTTCCGCCCGCATAAAGGAAATCGGCAAGGAAGCATCCGAAACAACCCGCACCTACCCGGTCACCCTGGTGATGGCGCAGTCCGACGATATCAAAATCTATCCGGGGATGGCCGGACGCGCTCGTTTTGCGAGTGGGGCTAATTCCAAAGAACTTCACCCTGCGATCGAGATTCCCTTGTCCGCGATCTTTAAAGGTTCGGGAGAAAGCGATTTTGTATGGGTCATCAACCCTGAGAGTCGAACCATAAAGCGGCGCCAAATGAAGCTCGGAACGCTTACCCGTAACGGGGTGACGGTTCTTGAAGGCTTGGCCTCCGGAGAATGGATCGTCACCGCCGGGGTCAACACCCTTAACGAGGGCCAATCCGTTCAAATCCTGCGGTCTGCAAAAGTCTCGAGAAATTGAAGGAGCGAACATGACTCTTCCTGAGATCGCAATAAAGAGAAAGCCCATTACCCTTTTTGTCGCCGCGCTGCTGTTGCTTGGCGGAATCATGAGCTATCTCAACATGGGCTGGCTGGAGGATCCCGAATTCACGATCAAGACGGCGGTAATCTCGGTGGCCTATCCCGGCGCCTCGGCCGAAGAAGTGGAGATGGAGGTGGCTGACCGCATTGAGACCAAGCTCCAGGAAATGGAAGAAATCGATAATATCTCTTCTCTTTCAAGGCCCGGCCTTGCCATCATAAAAGTCGACATCAAAGAGAAATACTGGTTTTATCGTCTTTCCCAGATCTGGGACGTGATGCGCAAAAAAATTCGCGATGTGGCGGCCACGCTACCGCCGGGGACGGCCACGCCGCAGATTAAGGACGATTTCGGGTACGTGTTTGGTTTTCTGCTTGCCATTTCCGGAGAGGGTTTCACCGCCGCGGAAATTGAAAGGTGCGCAAAAAACCTGCGCAAGGAACTAAAACTGGTCAACGGCGTGGCGCGGGTGGATTTATGGGGTGTGCGGGAGAAGCGAATATATATTGAAGCTGCCGAATCACAATTGACCCAACTGGGCATCACCAAAGAAGACCTTTTCCAAACCTTGCAGCTACAAAACAAGGTGGTGGATGCCGGCAGCCTGGATATCGGGTCGAACCGCCTGCGAATCGCCCCCACGGGCGCCTTCCAGGCGCCGGATGACATCCGCAATATCGTCTTCAGTCCGGGGCGGCGGAATCCGCGGGGAAAAGACGAGCTGATTCGCTTGGGAGACATCGCCACCGTCAAGTCGGGTTATGCCGACCCACCCCGCAACCTGATGCGGTTCAACGGCAAGCCGGCGCTGATGCTGGCCCTTGCCCCGGTTGACGGCGCCAATGTGGTCGAGGTGGGCCAAACAATTGATCGCCGCCTGAAAGAAATTTCCGCAAAGTTGCCTGCGGGGATCCAGGTGACCAAGTTCACCTGGCAGGCTGACAGGGTGGAGGAGTCCATCCATGGCTTTCTGATCAACCTTGGCGAGTCGGTGTTGATCGTTCTTCTGGTGCTGACGATCAGCATGGGTTGGCGTGCGGGCCTGATTGTCGGTGTGAGCGGATTGGTCCTGGCCATTTTGGGGACATTTATCGTTATGTGGACGGTGGAAATCAATCTGCACCGGATTTCCCTTGGCGCCCTGGTCGTGGCCATGGGAATGATGGTGGACAATGCAATTGTGGTTGTGGATGGATTCATTGTGCGCCGCAAGCAGGGCATGGAGCGCGCGCGCGCGGCCATAGAGTCCGCTTCGATGCCGGCCTGGGCCCTTTTGGGGGCCACCGTGGCGGCCTGCATGGCCTTTTTCCCTATCTTTTTCTCAAAAACATCTGCCGGTGAATATGCCGGCGGGCTGTTCAGTGTTATCGCCATTTCCCTGTTGCTGAGTTGGCTCTTATCCCAGACGATCACCCCTCTCATGTGTATGACCCTGCTACCCGACCCCAAGAAGACAAATGCAAGCGCAGATGTCTACGGGGGGCGTTTTTATCATCTGTTCCGGACCTTTTTGCATAAGGCAATCCGTTTTCGGGTGTTCTTTTTGGGAGGAATGGTGCTCCTTTTTATTGCCTCCATTGGCGGCTTCGGCCAAGTGCCGATCATGTTTTTTCCCGACTCGTCCCGGCAGCAAGTCATGATCGATTTTTGGGAACCGGAGGGGACCACCATCCAAAAGACCTCGACTGACCTGAAGGGCGTCGAAAGCCGCCTGCTGAAACTTCCGCAGGTTGAAAACATCAGTTCCTTCATCGGGGAAGGTCCGCCGCGCTTCTACCTGCCGGTCAGCCCAGAGCAGCCCTATCCTTCCTATGCTCAGATCATTGTTAATACAAAAACCCTGGAAGGGGTAGGTGATGTGATGAAGGACGTAGAGCCCTGGTTAAAAGAAAACTATCCGCATGCGCTTACCCGGGTGCGACGATATGGTGTGGGACCGTCGGACGACTGGAAGTTCGAGGCCCGTTTCAGCGGGCCGGCAGAGGCCGACCCGGTTATTCTCCGTTCCCTGGCCCAAAAGGGGATGGTCATCCTGGAAGCAAGTCCTTATGCCAAAGAGGTCCGTACCAATTGGCGTCACCCGGTCAAAAAGATTGTACCCGTCTATGATCAGAAAAAAGGAAGATGGACCGGTGTTTCCCGCCAGGATTTGGCGGATACGACCCAGCGGGCCTTTGATGGGCTGGTCGTGGGCCAGTTCCGGGAAGGAGACGATTTGATCCCGCTGGTATTAAGGCACCGGGAGGAAGAGCGCCGCGCCGTGGCGGAACATCTGGGACAGTTACAGGTGACACCGAGCCTTTCCACTAAAAGTGTTCCTCTGGCTCAGGTGACTCAAGGCGTGCATGTGGCCTGGGAAGACCCGATTATCTGGCGTTGGGACCGCCGTCGGGCGATCACGGTACAATGCTCACCCAAGGGAGTCACCTTGCCAACTTTACGCGACAGTGTCCTCGCCGATTTCAATAAAATCGAATTGCCACCTGGCTACAAACTGGCGTGGGACGGGGAATATGACAGCTCTAAGCGTGCCGCCAACGGCCTGATGCCCGGGGTTGTACCAGCCACGGTTACGATGGCGCTTGTTATCGTTATGCTGTTCAATGCGTTTCGACCGCCAATGATTATCATTCTGGCCATTCCTTTTGCCTTCATCGGCATCACATGCGGAATGCTGCTCACAGGCAAACCGTTTGGCTTCATGGCCATTTTAGGCGCCATGAGTTTATCCGGAATGATGATCAAGAACGCAGTTGTTCTGTTGGATCAGGTGGACATCAACCTAAAGGATGGAATGAAACCCTATCCGGCGGTGGTAGAGGCCGCCGTCGCCCGTCTCAGACCGGTGCTCAACGCTGCCGCAACGACCGTATTCGGCATGACCCCTCTTCTGCAAGATGTGTTTTGGGAATCCATGGCTGTCACGATTATGTTTGGACTCGCCTTTGGCACGATCCTGACCATGGTGGTAGTGCCGGTACTCTATACCTTTTTATATCGACTTTACCCCCGTCGGCAAAGGGCAGATGGTTGACCATGTCCATGGTGGATGAAAAAAGGGTTTTGATCCCGCCTGGGTGACCGCCTAGGCAATCGCCTTGGCGAGGAAGCTTTTCCCCACGCCGGGATTTCCGATCAGGATGACATCTTTTTTCTCCTTGATGAAGGAAAGCCCCATGAGGTTCCGGATTTTCGTTTTCTGATTTTTTCGGAAGGCGTGGAATCAGTGCCCGAACAGAATTTGTGCTTCTTTCATTTTGTCTCTTACCGCAACATGGAAGGGGCAATTCTCTTCACAGGAAGCGCACTCGACACATTCCCCGGCCTTATGTTCCAGGTTCAGATAATGTTGATGTGCCAGCTTGTCACCGACCTGGGCCAGGTCCAGGAACTTGTTTACCCTGGCGATGTCAATGTTGGAGGGACAGGGCAGGCAGTGGTTGCAGTAGACACACCGGCCCTGCATCCCCTCCAGGTTCATATCCGCTATGACTGAATAATCGCGCGCTGCGTTCCCGGCATTATAGTAGGCTGCAAGCCCCTTGAGTTCATCAACTGAGGAGATGCCAACCATACAGGAAAGCACGGCTGGCCTGTCCAGGCAGTATTGAATGCATTGGGGGATCGTCAGCGCCCGTTTAAACGGCGAGGTCCGATCATCCAGCAGCCTTCCAGCCCCGAGCGACTTCATGACAGTGATACCCACGCCCAGCTTTTCGGCCAGGCGGTATAATTCAGCCCGCTCCTGGGCCACACTCAAGGCGTTAAGCGAGCTGAGATCTTCTTCCAGCGGATTATGCGTGACGGGATCAAGGTCATAGGCCGGGTTGATGCTGAACATGAACAGGTCGAATTCGCAGTCCTCAAGGAACTTCCGGCTGATGTCGGGCCGGTGCGACGCAAAGCCGAGTTTGCCGATGCGCCCCTGACGTCTGAGCTTCAGGGCAAACGCATAGGTGCCTGATGCAAAGACGTTGTTATAATCGTCGATATCGTCAACATAATGAATGTAGCCGATATCGGCGTAGTCCGTCCCCAACGCTGCAAGCTGCCGTTCAAAGCCTCCGGCGACCTCGCCTATTTCCCGGGTCCGCTTGTACTGGCCATCCTCCTGGAAGGTGAGGCCGAGGTGCAGGCCGAGCATGAACTTGTCGCGCCGGCCTTCCAGAGCTTTGCGCACCTTGGGGAAAACGTCGGCCGTTTCCACAGCCAGATCGATGGTGTTGAAGCCACTCTCCAAAGCGAAGTCAACCATCTCCACCATCTCTTTTTCAGATACGGCATGCAGCTTCGAGCCGCCGATGCCGACGGTGCTTATTCTCCCCGCTCCCTTGGGGAAATCGCGGTATTCCATTTATGACTCCCTTATTTCTGCATGAACTTTTCCGAATCGTCTGAATTTCTTATCTGGTTCGCGTAGCAGCCTCTTTCCAATCCCGTTTAAATGGATGGGTACTATTTAACGGCCAGTTTGAGAATCTTGGCAATCCTCTCCTTGGAATACACCTGGTCCATTCCCCAGAGTTTGGCGTTACCGAATGCATTCTCGGCAATGGGATCGACGGTGTCTTCGGAAAGGCCGGCCTGGGCAAAGGTCACCGGTGCCCCGATGGAGGTGAACCATTGGGTCAGTCCGGCAATACCTTCATCGGCACTGTCAACATCGAAAAGTTTCTTTGCAAAACGCTCGAATCTCTCCAGCTTCTGGTCCTTGATCTCTTGCATCCATGCGGGCAAAACCACGGCAAGCCCTGCACCGTGGGGGACGTTGTAGAGTGCCCCCATGGCATGCTCGATCATATGGGTATCATAGGCGTTGCCCTCGACACCGACAAAGGTGTTGCCGTTCAATGCCATGGTGGCGGCCCAGGCAAACTCACCCCGTGCGTCATAGTCCTCCGGGTTGTTCATTAATGCGTTCGTGGTGCGCATGACGGTTTCCAGGATGTTCTCGATCAGGGCGGTGGTGTAGCCCGGCAGGTAGCTTGCCGTGAAATAGAGGTCAAGGCAGTGGGAGAAAATATCGACGGCGGAATAGGCCAGATACTCCGGTGTAACAGAGGCCATCAGGTCGGGATTGATGACGGAAACCTTTGGAAAAAGAAGCGGGGCGCCGATGGCGTATTTCTGTTGTGTTTCACTATTGGTCACAACACCATAGGGGTTCATTTCACTGCCGGTGGCCGCAAGCGTCATTATCGAGAAAACGGGAAGCGCTTCTTTGACTTCGGCTTTGCCGACAAAAAAGTCCCAGACATCATTGTCATATTTTGCACCTGCCGCAACGGCCTTCGCAGAATCCAAAACCGAGCCGCCACCAACAGCCAGAATTCCTTGCAGACCGTTTTGTTTGACGACTTCGATTGCGTCGCGAACACGACTGATCAACGGATTGCTGATAACGCCACCAATTGTTTCGAAACGAATACCTTGCTCCTCAAGCGATGCCGTGATGCTGTCGAACAGTCCATCCTTTTTGATCCGATCCGAACCGTGCAGGACAAGGACACTGCCTACGCCGAACGCCTTTATATATTGTCCGATATTCTCTTCTTTTCCCTTGCCAAATTCAATTCTCGTAGGGTTGTAAAAAGTAAAATCTCTCATGGTGTCTCCTTGTTAATATTTTTTCGAACTATCTGTTTATATAACAGTATTCTTCAAGAATCATGCTATTTCAAATTCTCTTTGAAAAAAGAAGTGAGCTTGTCGAATGGAATCATATCCATCCTGTCATACAGATCAATGTGTCTTGCTCCGGGAACAATATAGAGCTCCTTTGGCTCGGCAGCCATTTCATAGGCATCTTCCGTAAAATATCTGGAGTGCGCATTCTCGCCCATGATAAACAAAATCGGTCTGGGGGAAATGGTATCGATGTAGTTCATCAAAGGAAAATTCATAAACGCCATATTACTTGTTTGCGTAAATGGACCGTGTGATCTTGGATGATGGCCACGCGCCATGGCATAATATTCCCAAAACTCACTCGAAATTGGATCTAAGCTTTCCGGAATTGAATCCGTCGGTTCACTGGGGAATCCTGCGGGCAATAGCGGACTGCCGTTTTCAAAATCTTTCCAGCGCTGTTCTCCGAGCGGGTCGAGGGTTTTGTTGCGCTGTTCATCTGACATGCTATCTTTCCACCCATTACGTATGACACGGCTCATATCGTACATACTTGCCGTGGCAACGGCTTTGATGCGATGGTCAACCTGTGCTGCGGTAATGGCAAACGCGCCACTACCACAAATCCCGATAACACCGATTTTATTTCTGTCTACGTACGGACGTGTCCCGAGAAAATCCACTCCCGCACTAAAATCTTCAACGAAGATGTCTGGTGATGAAATGTGTCTTGGTTCGCCGCTGCTTTCTCCATTGAAGGATTCGTCAAAGGCAATCGCGACAAATCCTCGCTCCGCCATGGTCTGCGCATAAATTCCGGCCCCTTGTTCTTTAACACCGCCATAGGGCGTGCCGACGATAAGGCCTGGGTATTTTTTTGATTTATCTATGTTTTTCGGAAGATACAGATCGGCGGCCAAAGTGATTCCGTATCTGTTGGAATATGACACTTTTTCGTGAATGACCTTATCGCTTTTGGGAAAGGTTTTATCCCATTCCTGGGTGTCTGCCGCCACGGCAACGCCAGAAATGAACAAAAGCGAGGCCAGAACCGCTGAGATCAATTGGGACCAATGCGTCAATCTTAGTTTCTTTTTCATTTAAGAAAACTCCCTTCATTAAAAAGAATTGTTTCCGTAAAAAGAATTGTTTCCGTTTTTAATTTTATAATAATGCCCGAGTTGTTGACTTTGAATACCTGATCTTCTCTATTAATTGCCTATTCATGCATTAGTGTCTGTCTTTAGGATACAAACCACGAAAAACGCTTAAACCTGATTGAAAAAGTGGGCCTTTCTTGTCCCTTCCAATGGGATTTGTGTTTCAATCGCGCCACCGCATCGACGAATGAGCTGCATTGAGTGACAGCAATGACCAAATCGATGGGATTGAAGTTTTTCTCGCAGTCAAAACATCGGAGAGCGCATGCAGGGCAAAGTGCATGTTGATGCGATGGGCCAGATCGGTCTGCGAGGCACGGCTGAGGGGATCCCTGAGGCTGTCCTGGCCGCATAAGACGATTTTCAGAGATATCCGTTCATCGATGGAGGAGATCAACAGGCGCAGGTCGGTCAGGGGGTGCGGATCGATCAAATGGGCTTCGTCGATGATCAACTGGGTACATTTTTTGTTTTGTTTGATCCGTTCGAGGATCTGCAGCAGCATGCGGTCTTTTCCCATCCTGGGTTTTTCGCCGAGTTTGGTGACCATGAACCTGAAAAAGGCATTGGCCTGGATGGGGGTGAGATGAAGGTAAAGCGGACATCCGGTTGTCGCCGACATGCGTTCCCTCCTTGAAATACTTACCCACCACGCTCTGACCGCTTCCAATGGTCAACTCACTTAAAGCAACAGTACTATTCCTTTCTTCCATTTTTTCCCTCCAAAGTTAAATATTATGGTATAATATTTTTCCTATTTCCTTTAATAATTATGTTTTTCATTGACAGTTTTCCTGTAATCCATCAAATTAGTAGTTAATTGCTTAGAATTCAGAAGGACCAAAAGCAACTCAATTAATTCCATAGGGGTATAACCTTTGGTTATTCGTCTCTCATAAATATGATTGAGCCAGAAGCGAAGCATGGCTTATCGTCTCCAACTTATGCGAAGATCGCCGTAACATGCTTAACTTAAACCAATTACGTGTCTTTTGGGAGATGGCCAAATCTCTTAATTTTTCTATTGCAGCAGAAAAACTTTGTGTAACGCAGCCTGCCATATCCAAACAGGTTAAAAGTTTTGAAGAATTCTGCGATTTTAAACTTTTCATCAAACAAAGAAGAAAAATATTTTTAACAGATGAAGGGAAAAAGCTATTTGTCTATGCATCTCAAATCTTCGAAATGGAAAGACAGCTTGAGGAAGTAATAATCGGGCTAAAAAACCTGAAGCACGGTGCCCTGAGAATCGGGACAACTAAAGCCTATGCCCAAAGATTCATTCCACCTTTGTTAACGGTTTTTCAAAAAGAATTCCCAAACGTAATAATAGATCTCGATGAAGGCAGTTCTTTGGAAATGACCCGAAGTTTATTCGACTTCAAGAATTCCCTGGTTATTGCGGCGAAGATTGAACATCATCAGGGAATTCAATTCGTTCCGATAATGGAGGAAGAGGTTCTGCTCATCGCAGGCCCGGATAATCCTTTATTAAAAAAAGGAGCTATAAATTTTTCTGATTTAAAAGGTGTACCGATTGTGATGAAGGAGATAGGGTCTGGAACCAGAAAACTTGTAGAAGAACATTTTGTCAAGCATAACATAAAGCCAAATATTTTCGCCCAAACGAGTAACATGGATTTCATTAAGCAGATGGTCAAGATGAATAAGGCTGTGTCTTTTGTTGTCAGGTGTGCAGTTGATAAAGACTTATTAGATGGCAAACTATTTGCCGTTTCATTAAAAGACAAAAGGCTATTTTTGGAAATTTATTTTGCCTACATGAAAGATTTCGAACTTCCATATATCGCAAAAAAATTTTTAGAATTTGTAGTTTCTTTAAACTGCGGAGCACAACTCCCCAGCGGACTGCAGTCTGTCCTAAACAAACTCCCCCAATCGACGATTCCTTTGAAGTGATGGGGTTTTAATTATGATACCATACCGTCTCTTCTATAATGCCTAACCCCAAAAGCCACGATGCAGAATGAGGTTCCAAATGCTTTTGAAGCATGTATTACAGGCTCCTGGTTGTAAAGCAGCATGTCCTTTCCAAGAAATGGGCAAGAACTGCAGGAATCGCTCAAAATCGTTCTCTAAAAACCTCAATACGGGTAGTAAAACCCCGTGTATTTGGCTGAATCGGACTTCTGTATGGGAAGGGCACGTTGAGCCTAAAAGATAACTTCTTCCCGGAATCCGAACCTGATTTGATTATCTAAAAAAAGATCTTATCAGGGTTAAAGCTGTAAAGTTTCACTCGAAATCGCTTCACAAAAGCTTCCAGATCCAGAGCCTCTCCAGGTTCAAAAAATTCCTTAGTAAATCTAAACTTAGCGTTATAAGCCCTAACCGCTTGAATAGCCGTGAAGCCGATGCCGGCAGAGCGAACACGACCGATCATCTGAACGCCCTTAATTTCTTGCCATGAGCAAACAAAAGGATAAATGGTGGCTGCTGCGTTGCCAGCTTTTAGAGACTCACTAATGTGCCGAGAATTCTGTTTAGAAAAAAAATACATGGCACCTTGATAAAAAACATAGTAGACAGGGGCAACCCATGGCCCATTTTCCCCGGACGAAGCCAATGCCATTGTGTACTCAGAATTGATAAGCTGCTTGGCACGCGCCTGAAGGTCCCGTTTATCCGTCATGGTTTACTCCTTCGAATGGTTTGTCACCAATTGCCATCGCCGATCTAACCCTTCATTATTCCTGACGATCTGTAAACGTCAAGATGACTGGCATTAAGTTTCTTTCAGGATATGTTTTAACACATCTTCTTCTCTTTTTCTTCCCCATTTTATTCCCCTCCCAGGCATTCAAACCGACATCCATTTATGGGAAAATGGTTCGCAGGAGGTTCGCGACCAATGCCAGGTCATTAAACAGAAAAAATGTCGTGATCACCATTATAGTACTGAACTCACTTGGCAAGCCCCAGCTGGAGCGACTTGCCGTCCTCAAATGAATGAAGGTAGATGAACTGGCGCTAAAGGGGCCACCATAGCCGCTCCACAAAGATATTGTCCTGACAGCGGCCCCGGCCTTTCATCCGGCCTTCCATGCTGATAGCCACTTGGTCTGTGTTGAAAATCTTGGGTACCCCAAAACGACTCAGTGCCTCTGTCATATTGCATAGGAAGATAGCTGTAGCAGAGCCACCTGTTTGAGTGCAGCGATATCTTTTGCTCCGACAAGGAGCATGGTTTTTTTCAAATCGTTAGCGATTTGCAATAAATACGACACTACATCGCAGTGTGACCGAATGGCGGCTTGGAGCAAGGGCAGGGCAAACCCTACAAGCGAGGCGCCCATGGCAATAGCTTTGGCACATTCGATACCTGTGCGCATGCCGCCGGAGGCGATCAGAGGAAGATCTACGGATTGCCGACACCGCTTCAGGGATTCCGCTGTAGGAATCCCCCACTCGTCAAAGGTTTGTGAGTTTTGCTTGTCGCGATAAGCTTCAACCTTCGTGAAGGAAGTGCCACCGGCACCCGCTACATCAATGCAGGCAACGCCGGCTGAAGCCAGGTTCCGGGCGGTCTCAGCATCGATCCCGCAACCGGACTCTTTTACGATGATCGGAAACGGGGATTGCGCGCAGACGCGCTGGATGTTGAAATACACATTCCGCCAATCAGTGTCCCCTTCCGGTTGGCACATCTCCTGTGCCGCGTTCAAGTGAATGACCAAACCATCGGCACCGATGGTTTGAACCATGTTAATGATGGTTTCGGTATTCAACTCTGAAAGCTGAGTAGCGCCAATATTTCCAAACAACAGGATGCTGGCGCCAACTCACGGATCTGGTAAGTGTTCGTAAGTTCGGGATTCTTCAACATCGCCCGCTGTGATCCGACCCCCATGGCGATGTTGAGTTCGGCGGCCGCTCTGGCTAAATTCCGATTGATCTGAATCGACTTCGATGATCCCCCGCAGAGCGCTTCAATGAAAAAGGGGAGCGATAGGTGTTTGCTTAAAAACGTGGTTGATATGTCTATATCTGCAAGGTTAACTTCCGGAAGCGCTTTATGATTGAAATCGTACCGCTCGAATCCATTAGTTTTGCGAAAGCACACGTCCTTTTTGAGACAGATTGAAATATGCTCATTCTTACGCCGAGGGATCTGCCTGCTTTTTGCGGAAATGGGTTGGGTGGGAGCCCTGGGTTTCGGCGGGCCAGCATCTATCGAATCTGCGGCACAGCGGACAGGGCCTTTCCCCATGCAATGCTCGGCATCTTGCGACCGGCAGGATGTTTTGCTGAATCGTTTTCCTTCAAGCGCTGTCATGACTGTACCCTATCTATTAATTCAAAAAAGTCATATTGTTACACGATACTCGCCGTTATACTGTCCATCTCAAGGCTTCCCCAGCGGCGAAACAGGTTATGGTCAATGTGAAACATATCCAAGACTTTTCCAACGAGGTGGTTGACGATGTCGTCTATTGTTTTGGGCATACAGTAAAATGCAGGTATTGGTGGTAAAATCGTCGCTCCGAGATCGGCGGCCTGCATCATCAACCGGAGATGGCCTTTGTGAAAGGGAGTCTCCCGGGGGACAATGACCAGTTTGCGATTCTCTTTTAGGGTGACATCGGCCGCTCTGACCAGTAAATTGTCGTTATAGGAATTGGCGATACCCGACAGGGTTTTAATGGCACATGGAATCACAACCATGCCTTCGTTGAGAAAGGACCCGCTGGCGATATTGGCTCCGATATTCCTATTCTCATAACAAGTGTGCGCTAAGTCTTCCACCTGTCCGACAGTCCATGACGTTTCTATTTCGATAGTTCTCCTGGCAGCGTCTGAAATCACCAAATGGGATTCGATATCCATCTTGGAAAGCACTTCCAAAAGCCGGATACCATAAATCGCACCCGAAGCACCAGACATGCCCACAACGATTTTTTTCAATTTTACCTCTTGTTGCATACTATTTGTTGAAGTTCGTGTCATTATAACATGAGACCCGTTGAGCATTTATTCATTTGGTCTCTTCTTTCATCAGGGCAGCAGAGATATTGATTTTTTTATTTTCATTGCTCACAACTAGGGTCGACGCGCCTGCAAGAAAAAGATACCATTCGGTTTTGTAGACCTTCGTGCAGCCATAGCGCCAACTTTATCATGATGGTAATTTGTCAACTGCTGGCCCATAATGACCAATCAAAGTTGTTGTTAGTATTGTGAGGGGAATAATAAATTGACCGAAAGATGTAATATCTGCTGATTCCGGGATGTCTATCTGACTAGATTTAATTGCATATAAAGTAAAGACGTATCGATGTGAGGCGTCAGGCGGCCACGGCCCTCCATACCCTTTCCCATATCCAGGTATTCCAAACGTAACATAATCATTGTTAAGTTCTTTGGCACCATTCGGAAGTACACCTCCGGGGCTGACGCCTTCTTCAAGTCCGTCAATATAGGATGGAATGTTGTAAATCAGCCAATGAGCGAAAACCCGTGGAAATCCAAACTCGGAAGGTAAATCAGGATCTGTCACTGCAATTGCGAAGCTCTCGGTCCCTTTAGGCGAATTCTCCCAAGCCAAGGGAGGTGATACAATATTTTTTTCTGCATATTTTGAAGGGATTAGACCGCCACTTTGGAAAGCTGGAGACTTTAATATGAACATTTTAGTATTCCTTTTTCTCGACAATGTATGAGGATTTATATTTTTCTGATACCTGCGGAACAATAAAAATTGGCACATCTGCAATCTGTAATATACCTTTTGCAACACGGCCGATAACGTTGGTTTTCTTGGAACCTTTTTTTTTATGTGGTCCAATGATAATCACATCGCATGACACTTCATCAGCAACCTTTGAAATTTCCTCGACAACACTACCCGCTTTAATAATAATGTCTTTCACGGCAAGTACTTCTGTGTTAAGATTGTCATTTGCCAAATTACAAAAAGTAGTCAACGCATTTCTGATCATCTCAGCGTCGCTTCTTTTGCCAATAAGAACATTCTTAATACCTATTTCTCTTTTTTCCTTTAACTCATTCCATAATTGTTCTCCCAAAAACGTTGAAAGACTATACTCCACGGGAAGTGGATCTTTTTCGATTACATGAAGTATCGTTATTGTTCCCCCATGACTTGCAGCTAAACTAGCTGCGTATAAAAAAGCGTATCGTGAATTCTCTGTAAGATTGGTAGTGAATAGAATTTCTTTAAATAAAGGTATGTCCATTGTTTTCCTTAATCAATATTGTGTCGTTTACGATTTTTTAATGTACATTAATTTGATAATTCCGTTAAAAACAAGATGACTCTTAAAAGATAAATTTAATCAATAAACATTCTCACCAGTTAATCTATGATTGTTATACTTTTTGCGACGGTTGATATATAGTACAGGTAAAACAAGACATACAGCAACTATACTGGATAGTTTTTCTGGAAATATAAGAAGAAACCCGCCTACAATCATTATAGCATTTTCGGCATAACCAAGTCGAGTAAACAACCATCCGGAGACTCCTGAGCATAACGCAAAAACGCCTAACACTCCCGATGTTATAGCAATTAAAATATTAAAGATTGTCCCTTGAAATAGAATGGATGGGTCATAAACCATTACAAATGGAATTATAAATCCTGGAATTGCATATCGAAATGCTGCAAACCCCATTTTAATGGGGTTATCTTCTGCAATTGCCGCAGCCGCATAGGCTGCAACTGCAACAGGTGGTGTGACTGCAGATATGGCTGCAAAATATACTAAAAATAGATGCGCTGAAAGCATTGGAATACCAAGACTCATAATTGCTGGGCCACAAAGAACAGCCGTCAAAATATATACGACAGGTAGAGGCATTCCCATTCCCAATACAAGTGCAGAAACCATGGTTAAGCATAGGGCCAGAAATAGGCTTTTCCCAGCCATTAAAACAACGATACTTGTAAATTTTCCCCCCAGACCCGTTAATACGATCGAACCAACAACAATCCCCGCGCAAGCACAAGAAGTTACAACGGATAAAGACGTCCTTACGGTGCTCTCCAGAGTATCCAACAATCGAAATAAGTTAATTCTTGTTGTTTTTCTAAAAAAGCTTGATATTAAAATTAATATTGAAGCTGTAACCGCGCAAAGTGCGGGCGCATACCCTTTCATTAATAAAATGATAAGTGTTAATATTGGTACGATGTATTGAAATCCAATTGGTACCGTCTTAAGAAATTGTGGCAGTTCATCTTTTTTGTATCCAGCTATTCCGGTTTTTGATGCCTCAAAATTAACGATTAGTGCTGTAGATAGAAAATATAAAAGGGCAGGGAAAAAGGCTGCTTTGCAGATATTTCCATAAGGAATTCCTGTCATCTCTGCCATCAGGAAAGCGGCAGTCCCCATTACGGGGGGCATTAAAGCGGCGCCAGTACAGGCAACAGAAGTTATGGCACCAGCGAAAATCGGTGAAAATCCATTTGATTTCATCATTGGAATCATAAATGACCCGACTGTCGCGGTGTCTGCCGTTGGACTACCTGACATCATGCCAAAGAGAGCGGCTGCAAAATTTCCAATATGGCCGGCAGCGCCTTTCATCATGCCAAAAAGAGACATTGATATATCAACGAAAAATTTTGCTGCACCAGACGCTTTTAAAAATGAACCGAACATTACAAATTGTATTACAAGTGTTGCAACCACGGCAATGGGAGTCCCAAGTATACCGTCAAGTGTGAAACAAAAGGTTTCAACGATATCACTATAACTAAATTTACCGTGGCTGAATAACCCTGGTAAGTGATGGCCAAAACTGCAATAAATAATTCCAACCAATGCAATAATGACAAGAGGCATTCCGATGGTTCTTCGCGTGGATTCCAATACGATCAAGATCATCGTAATACCTAAAGCGAACTCGAAATTTGTCAGTTCTCCCATCATAGTAGGGCGGAAAGCAATATCATGATAATTCCAAAAAATGTAAAACCCAATGAATAGAGAAATAACGGATAAAGATATATCAAATAATGTAATCTTCCTCCCTACCCCTTTGAATGGCACATAGAAAAAAACCAAAGATGTTAACATGGAGAAGCTTATCGCATAATTTGCAAGCGGCATCACGAGCCCGAAAATGCCCAAATAAATATGGTAACCAACTGTTATGACGGCTATTATCCTTGCAATTTTTTTCAACACATTGTCTAACGTCATAATAGTCTCTTAGCTTTCGTTTAATATTAATAGATCTGTATGAAATGGCTTAAGAAAACTGCATCGTTACAGATAAGACAACTGCCTTTACGTTAGTTTATGCCCAATCGAGTTTGCCTATTCCAAGCATAAGGTTATATTTATTGAATTCAATTTTAAATCCATTTATTTAATTGCACCAATTTCTTTGTAAAATTTTTCTGCCCCAGGATGTAGAGGGATACCACTTAACGACGCCATAAATGCAGGTTCCAGATTTTTAAGTGCTACATGAATTCCAGCTAAATATGATCTCTTTTCATAAATGGTTTTCGTCATCTCGTAAACAAGCGCATCAGGTAACTTTTTATCACACGCTAATATATTTCGAGAAGCAACGGTAGAAATATCTCTATTTAAAAATTTATACGAGCTTTCCGGTATAATCTTTTTTTGTATTCCAAATTCTCGCTCTAATTTAAGGATAACATCATCGCTCAACGATAGAAGATCGATATCATGCGTACCGGATAGCTCTTGAAAGTGTGTTGTTGGAACTAAGCTACATCCGCTTAAGGAATCAAGACTCCCACTTCGTATTAAGTTTATTGATTGGCTATAGCTGTTGAAAACGATATTACCGCCCCATGATTTGATCAAATCATAACTAAAACCATATTCCTTGAATATCTCGTCACATAGAATTTCCATGAAATTCCCCTTCTTGTTTGGGGAATGCCTTAATGGATACTTTAATTTCAAAATATCGTTAAAAGTTTTAATACCTGTTTTGTTTAAGATCACAAATTGAAAAGGCTCTTCAAACAAAGCAGTAATGCCCATTATTCCATCGGTTTTACTATTAAATGGCGGACGTCCTTTAATCGCTCGAAGCCCTGTTGCTGCAACACCCAAAGCTAATTCACAAACTCCTTTTTCAAGTCTCATAAAATTAGTAGCATCTGTACCGGGCGTTGTTGAAACCATCAGGCCAGGTATTCCTTGCCTAAACGCTTCAGCCAAACCTTCGGTTACCGCACCCCAAGCGCCTCCTGCGGTTCCTCCACTAATTGTAATTTGCTTATAGGTATCATCACATACACCAATTCCTTGAAATAGAAAGATAACAACAATAAAATATAAGATAGATGCGAAGGATTTAATTTTTTTCATTTACGCCTCCAATACTTTATGTCAATATCTAAGTATCTATGACTTTAATCAATTCACTTTTAATTACTTTTCCGTTTTGATTTCTAGGTAGAGACGATAGGAAATAGATTTTTTTTGGAATTTTAAAATCCGGAAGGCATGCTTTACAATGGTCAATCAATTCCTTTTCTGATATTTTAAATCCATCTTTTTGGGTTACAAAACCAACCACTTCTTCTCCGTAAATGTTATCGGGAACGCCTATTATAATGGCTTCATTTACAGCAGGATGCTCCATTATACGGGAACTTATCTCTAACGGTGAGATATTTATTCCTCCTCTAATAATTAAATCTTTAGCTCTCCCTGTTATAAAAATATATCCATCATCATCTGCATATCCTAGATCACCAGTGGCGAATCCTTCTTTTGGGAATTCTACAAGGCCTCCATCCTCGCCTAGGTACCCCATTCCAATTGATTTACCAGCTACAACCATCTCGCCATTTTCACAATTGCAGCACTTAGTTCCATTATTTTTTATAAAATGTATTTTTTTATATTTAAGAGGCAATCCCACAGATCCGAATCTTTGATTTGATGGTGGATTACCTGCCATCCATCCAGCCTCGCTCATTCCCATCATTTGATTGATTTTTATGCCGTACATTTCTTCGAACCGACGATGTGTTTCTTCTGGAAGAGGGGCCGAACTGGAAGTAATGAACTTTAAAGAAGGAACATCTCTTTTATTTAGACTAACGCTACCGTTTATCATCATGTTTAAAACGGCCGGAACGCCAGCAGAAATTGTTATATCATAGTCTTTTAACCAATTTGAAAACCTGCTGATAGAAAACTTTTTACCCAAAAACAAAGTGCTTCCTTTCAGCATAGAAGACAATATGGTAAGAAGTTGTGCAGAAGCCCAGCTATACGCTCTATACTCTAGAACCCTATCGTTATCGGCAAGCCCAATCCTTTCACTTATTTCATCTGCCATTAAGAATAAAGCTTCCCTAGATATTAAAATACCTTTTGGCACAGTTGTTGTTCCGGATGTATATAATATCTCGGCGATGTCTTCACTATTACCACGACAATCTTCGAATTTGTCGCTTTGATTATTAATAATTTTTATAAATTGGTTATCACTGTCACAATTTTTGAAAAAGTCAGGAAATGACATCCATATGGCCGTTTCCTTTCCCGTCTTGCCAAGACTTCGATCGCTATCGTAAAAGACTAATGATGGTTTCGTAAGGTTTACAATTCTGAAAAGGTTTTCATCACTTTCTTCAAAAAATATCGGATTAAGAATAGCCCCATAATTCAGTATTCCAAAATAAAGGATTATTGTTTCTATAGAGTTTTTCCCAATCAAAGTCACTTTATCACTTTTCCTCAACTCTATCTTTTCCAATAAATTTGCTACTTTATTACTCCATTTATACATTTCTGCAAAAGTTATGTTTTTATCTTGATCGATACTTTCTATAAATATCTTTTCTTTATATTCTTGAGAATTTTTTTTTTAGTATATCGTGCCAACTTTTTAAAATGGCAAATATCATTCTGCATATTGACTCGCTTGTTAAACAATAATTTAAATATTGATAATCATAATTAAGCAGGATTCACGTTTCGGTTCGTAGACATATAATGATTATGTTGAAGAACCGAAACGTGAATCCATACGGATATTTTGGTAAGTCGACAATTTCGAAAAAAAAATGATAAGATTGATTTTTCAATCCATGCCAAGATAAAATGACTTATGTGATGTTAATTTGACATGGATTGCTTAAGCTTGATGTATCATCGCCCCGTTTTGGCAAGGATCTTGACCCACCCATCCATGAAGCTTTTCCCCAACTTAATCTGTTCCGCATTGAAAAACTTATCCGGCGGAACTTCTTTTATCGGGTAAACAGGCCGGTGGAAGTCTTCCTCATAGCCAAACGGGATGGTGGCATCGATCGCCATGCCCCCCTCGAAGCGCGTGTTGGATGCCGTCCAATCCTTGTCGCCTGCCGTCATCCGCTCCGCCGGCATAAAGGTCTGGCCAATGCCGCCCGGTACCGGGCGCACGATATCGGTCTGGGGATTGACCCGCGTCACCAGCGCCCACATGATATCGTCCATACTGTAGATATCCACATCCGTATCCACGGCGATCGCCATGCGCATCCCCTGGTTGCAACTCAAGATTGCCGACAGGAAATTGCGCTGCCAGCCTTCTTCAATAACATTTCTCTTCTTGACCTGGATGACGCACCCGCCCCAATCCGTGAAGCAATAAGGAATACTGACGTCCTCTATGATTCCGGGCTGGAGGCGTTCACAGAGCTCAAAGATCGCCGCCTCACGGACTGTCGTGTCGATATTGCTGTCGTCGAGAGTATGCACGCCAAGAGGAAATATGATTGGTTTGCTTTCCGGTTTCCGCATCGTGATACCGGTTACATGAAAGGTTGAAGCCTTGTAGGCCTTGCCCATATAGCCAGGCCATTCGGGATGGAACCAAGCCTTCCCCTGTTTTCCAATTTTTTCCGCCTCGGTGGTTTCAAACCTGCGGTCCTTGGGCTTCAAATAACCCTCGAGTACCAACTCCGCATCTGCCAAGGCATAGGCGTCCGGAATCGTCCGGCACTTGACAATCCGCAAGGGGCTGCCCTGAATGGCGCCCGCAATCCCGAGTTCATCGCAGCCCTTGGGCAAAATCACATAATCAAATCCGGACCCCGCCATGAGATTTGCAGCCGGCGGGATGCCGAAACACATGGTGATGGGAATCCCTTCGGGTTTATTGTAGTGCTCCATCTGGACCTGCCACATGTGAGAACCCGGCGCGGCATTGAACGTCCCTACGTTGCCCCACCTGAAGGACATTCTGTTGTAGCCGACATGCGTTCCCTCCTTGAAATACTTACCCACCACCACGCTCTGACCGCTCCCAATGGTCAACTCACTCTCCAAAGGCGTATGCCGGATGGCCAGAACCCACTTGTTGACGTCCAGATCGTCCGTGATTACATGCTCCTGGACGGGGGCCTCCTCCTGCGAAATCTCTACCGGAGCCAGTGGGTGTGTCATCGCATGAGCCAGGGCCTTGGTCCTGTCCGCATCATCGGACCACCCGAACATCTTGTTCATCACGGTGGCATTGGCAAAAAGATTCGTAACCGCCCGCAAGTGGCCATAGCCCTTGACATTGTTAAAAAGGATGGGAAGACCTCCGTCGAAGTGCTTCTGAATTCCAGTAATCTCAAGATCGCCGTTCACTTCTTTGTCGGTCTCCAGGAGAAGACCTTCGGATTTGAGCCATTCCAGCGCGCTTCGCAAATCAGTTAAAGCAGCAGTACTTGTTTCCATGACAACACCTCTTTTTTTAATTAGAAGAAATATAAGAAAAGGTTTTCAGGTAAGGCTTGATTGCAACGTATAGACAATAAAAAATTATTTCAATTCATTTATTTTTATAGTATTATAACTTTTAGTTAAAAATATTTATTTATGACGCCTATACTCCGCCCCCCGTGACAGGATAGTTGCCACACGTAAAGGCCCATTAGGCTGGCGTTGACACAGCCCATCCGCATGACGAAAAACATGACAAACGTAGCTTCTGGGAACACCATCTTGAACAGTGGCAACAAAAAGCGGTCTGAGTCAGCGGGCCTATTGCCACACGCACTTTCTCAAACCGCATCGATTTTATTATCGGCGGCGGCGTATATTGAGCCTGAGACCACAGCCTGAGGTTTCGTTTCTACCGGTAACGCTATCGTCGTCGCGTGACCGCCATTCACAGGCCGTGCGCATTCTCCTGCCCACGGACGAAGTCGTTTCCATGGGTATGAAAAAGTTGGGATGACTTCTCGTTGGGTTGGATTATACACACGCGCATGCGCGCATGAACCACCTTTTGCCAGCTGAAAAAGCCATGGCGGTAAATAGGCAACTACCAATAGGCTTGAGCTGCGACAAAGGTCATTTGGAAGTATTTATGGAAGGTAGGAGATGTGCAACGGGATATCCGGCCGGTCCAGTACCAGCAGCTTACTTTCCGCACTCTTTTTTTAAGGTTTTTTTACTCACTCTTTCTTACTTTTACAGATTGACAAATACTTCCGTACTGGCATTCATTGCTTGTAGGGATTCAAGCTGAAGAGGAGAAGTGAAATGAGCAGTACCATCCCGATCACCTCAATATCGATCACGACATCGAGATGATATTCATAATCGATCGGCGTGCGTGATTTTCCTTTGGTAGGTCTTCCCCTGGGGGATTTGGCAACTGCTTTGATTTCATACTGCAGCTTGTGATAGCTGTTGGCAGGTGATTGACCTCAGAAAACGTCAGATTTTCAGGAACCAGTTTTTCCATTTTGCCCTCTCAGCGTTCGAGTTGAAACCTGTGAGGGCATAACGATCGGAAAAGGATGATCCGGATCTATTGGTCGGCCATGGACAGGGCCTGACACTGGCTTCCGCCAGCACGATCTTCAAAGGCACCTGGTGTTCGGCGGCGGCCCGTTTGCAATCATCGTACTCGGGCGTCAGGTTGACCCGCTCGCCGCCCAGGATGGCCATCTTGCAGGTGATCGGGCCAAAGCGGGTGTTCACCGTGACGAATTCGCGGGTTAGCGTAAAGCGGTTGTCCAGCCGCCAGCGCAGGCCGATGGTGGTGGTTTCGCGGAAAAGGAGATCGGCGAAACCGGCCACCGCTTCGGGCCGGCAGAGAATCGTCAAAAGGGTTCCGGTGCGGTTCTTCTTCATCTGCACCGGCGTCATGAAGATGTCCAGGGCGCCCATGGCCAGCGCCTTTTCCATGAGATGCGCGTAGATCTGGGGGTTCATGTCGTCGATGGTGGTCTCGATGGTCGCGGTCTGCTCACCGGCAAAGGCCCCGCCGGTCCCGGGCGCCGTGCCGATAAAAACCCGCAGCAGATTGGCGATGGCACGATCGGCACGACCGGCACCAAAGCCGATGCGATCCACGATCATGGGTGGCAGGGGGGCCGAAGTCGTCGGCCAGGGTCGTGAGGATGGCCGCGCCCGTGGGGGTGAGCAGCTCACCGTCGATCCCGTTGGAAT
>NZ_BBCC01000093.1 GCF_001311845.1 Desulfosarcina cetonica JCM 12296
GTCATTCATTGTCTCGAAGATAATGTATGCATTCTCATCAGAATATGCCATTATCTCGACAAGCACGACATTTTCAGTGAACCAATCAATGAAATAAGGAAGAGCATCGTTGGTCAGGTCCTCCGGGAATGAATTATCTATGTCCGCATACCGTTCAACCATGCTCCTGACCGTCTCGTCATCACTATCCTTGACATCATATTTACCCTCTTCGAATAGCGCCTTGAGACAGGGTTCACGCAGATCATCTGTCATATTGAAGGACTTCTCGCCATATTTTTCAGAGAATATTAGCTCGCTGATCGAGACTTTGTTGTCTCTATCTGCCTGTAGATGGTTTAGGTATATGAGCAGCAGGGTGATTGAGGTTATCCTTTGCTGACCATCGATGATTGATTTTTTCCCATTCTCTGAGTTCACGCTGAAAACCACAGGCCCGAGATAGTAGCTCTGGTAATTTGCAACATCTGAACGTCGATCCTCGGACTTATACGATTTCAGAAATGTCGTGGCTAGATCCTCGACCAGTAGCTTGATGTGTTTTTCCTGCCAGCGGTATTCCCTCTGGAAATAATCGATATAGAATTTCTGATCCTTCAACAGTGAACTGATGCTTTTGTTTATGGCTTCGATCTTGTTCGCCAGCGGATTCATCGTCATTTTTGTTAGGCCCTCATATCATTTTGAGATTCATCGCGATGTAAGATATCGGAAATCTGCCTTCAAACTTTATAATATTTGCGCATATAGTGGGATTAGGCGGAATATTTTGATGATTATCATAATTTGTCATTCAGTTTGGTACATATAGGTATAAAACCGACGTTGCAAAATAGGCGCATTAAAATAAAGGGTTCGTGCAATGTCCTTCATCGGTTCACCTTCCTGATCCCATCCATCTCCCCCCCTCAGATAATCCCCGAACTCCCTGACCGTGCCATAATAGACATTCCTTGAACGACCGGACGGTAAATAAAGCCGATGATAGGCTATCCTGTTTAAGGTTGATACTGATAATTGGAATTGATAACCTGCAAATTTTGCAGATCTGTAACATGCCGTGCCGTTTGTGTAGTCGCTGTCTTGAAAGGAAGCTGATCATGGAGTGGACTGTTCCGGCCCTGATGTATGGTATGACCGTCCCGTTCTTCTTGGCCATCATAAACCTTTATTTTTATCTTCGATTCAAGGAAAGATTCCTCGGTTTCTGGGCCATTTCCTGGATCATCCTCATGGTCAGAGGAAGTCTTATGGTATGGGCTATCAGTTCAGGCAACGATGGTATCATTGCCATCCTTGACAATTCAGGCGCGATCGGCAGCGGACTTTCCCTGATCCTCGGCGTATATTCCTTCCTCGGAAAGAAGGCCCCCAGACTACTGACATCGGGCACAATCCTGGCCTTTGTCTGGCTGGTCATCGCAGGAATCCTTGATTATGGTCTTCTGACCTTATCCTTCCCTATCTTTTCCTTCCTATCCATCGTCCATATCTGGGCAGGTCTCGACGTCCTGAAGTCAGATGCCATCAGACATATCGGGAAACATATCGCAGGCTGGGCGTTGATACTTTGGGGCCTTCACAAGCTTGATTATCCTTTCCTGAATACATCAGTCCGGTTTGCTCCCTTCTGTTACTTCATCGGCGGATTGCTGTTCCTGATCCTATCAGCAAGCCTTCTGCTCTTGTACATCGAGAGCATAAAAGACTCCTTACAGAAAAGCGAAGAAAGATATCGCTCGCTCGTCTGCAATATCCCTGACATCGTATGGACGGCTGATTCCGCCGGTTCCATTGTCTATTCGAGCGCCGGTGTCGATATGACCAGCACCACTTCATCTGCAAAACATGCCTTCCCGGAATCAGCCAACAAATTTTCCATGGTCCATCCCGATGACCTCGGAAACCTGAGGCGATGCTGGGACGATTTCTTCAAGAATGGGCATCCATTCGATGCAGAGTACCGGATCAAAGATTCAAGCGACCATTGGATATGGGTCCATGACAAGGCACTCTCAACCTACAGCGTCAATGGCAGGAAGTATGCTGACGGCATTTCGTCCGAGATCACCTTCCGGAAGAAGGCAGAGGAAGAAAGGGAGGGTCTGATTATCCAGCTCAATGAAAAGATCTCGCAGATAAAGACACTCTCCGGCCTCCTGCCAATCTGTGCATCCTGCAAGAAGATCAGGGATGATCAAGGCTATTGGAAACAGATCGAATCCTATATCCAGGAACATTCCGATGCGACATTCAGCCATGGTGTCTGTCCGGAATGTGCTGCGAAGCTATACCCGGACTATTACCACCCTAAGAACTGACAATGAGACCGACTCATTTCCTCCTCACCCTTATCCCATCCAGATACCCCCTCAGATAATCCCCGAACTCCCTGACCGTACCGTAATAGACCTTCTTGAATGGCGTCCTGTACCCTGCCATCCAGGTCTCTGTATGTTTTTGACATGGAAGACGATGATCTTGTCATTCCAATCAAGGCCATATTCGGCCACAAGGATATCCGGGATGTTGGGGTATGGTTTGAGGAACGTCTTGACGTGGGCATTTTTCCGCAGGTTCCGGTATCGTTTCGGGACATCATCTGAATCAGAATATACCTTCACAAAGCGTTTAATGATGAGCACCATCTTCACACCCTCAGGGGGATACCCTGAAGGATCTTTTTCAGGACACCATCTGTAATCTTCCCTTTCTTGATGGGGATATACGGAACCTTGACCAGCATCGGTCGGTATGCTCTGCCTTTGAGCTTGACGATCGCATGCCCGACCTCAAGCAGGTCGATGTATTTCATCTCTTCGATCTCAAGCATCATGCAGGCAGAGATATCGAGTATGTCCTTTCCGTTCCCGAGATTGAACGTGGCCTTACAGTATGTATTCGCTTTTATTGAATCGGATAGCTTTCCCGGCTCCTGGTCGATGGCAATCACAGCCTCCCCGAATTCCCGTATCTGCCGAAGCGATGTCTCTATGATGGTCTCGCCGCCGTCAAGGTTCTCCTTCTGGGTGGACAGCAGGTGGTGCGCCTCCTCAATAAGGATCGCATGTTTGAATATCTCCCGCTTCGGCTCGTTCTTCCTGTATTCATAGATCCAGAGTATCAGGGCTTCTGTGAAGAAGACCTTGTCGGAATCACTCACAGAGTCCATCTCGATTATGACATCCTGTTCAAGGATCTTGCCGATATCGACCATCTGGTCTGTCTCGAACGATATCCCGAGCCCGTATTTGTACGTCATACTTTCAAGCGCCCTCATTGTCGACGCTTTCCATAGCGACATCCTGCCGGCCAGCTGCATACTCGATACATACGTCTTTATTTCGGCGAATGTCGGGTATGAGCCTGAACCGTCGAACACGCCACGCCTTTCATAGACCGTCTCCATTGCATGCCTAAGCAGGTAATTCACTCCCTCTCCACCGAAGTATGCGTGACAGATGGTATCCGCGAGCCTTGCGAGCCATACCCCAGGCTCTATGTTTTCCGGCGGGATAAGGGGATTGAAGAACAGCGGCGACAGCCTGCTCCCGGCAGTATAGACCTTTAGGCCCTTGAATTCCGGCAGCTGCAACAGGTCCCGGTAGTTCCTTTTCCAGTCGAAGACCATGAACGGCTTCCCATGCCGCTTCAGCTCTTTCAGTATCTGGAAACTCAGGTTCGTCTTGCCGACCCCGCTCATGCCTGTTATCAGTACGTGCTTGAGCCATTCATCCTCCCGCAGGCCGAAACGTGCAAAGGCCCTGTCAGGATAGATGACCTCGCCGAGATAGTATTCCCCCCTGCACAGTTCCTCTGGTTCCGGATCGAGAAGTATCTGTTTGGAAAAATCCTGGTCGATCTTCTCATGAAGCAGGATATCGATGATCTCGTCGGTCTCGGTACGGTCCTTGGTGTCGCCGGCGATATATAGGAGCCATAGCAGGTCGGCTTGGTCATCGACAGATTTGAGCTTCCTCAGCTTCTCGTGGACATCCATGTTGGAGTATTCTGGAAAGAGTCACATAAAAGCCTTGTAGTGAATAAATATGGTCGACTTCTACAATGTTGAAATTGTCTCATTTATAGAAAATTATAAAAACAAAGAATCTAAAATCATAAGTGATGAGCGGAAAAGATACTACAGACGAAAAGGGAGCTCTTTATTACATCGGTTGGGTTGTAGGTGTTATTTTTATAATTATTGGGTTTATAGAATTTTCAGAATCTATGGGTATCGGTTGGTTGTATATTATAGCTGGATCAATCATAATCCCAAACACAAACAAAGCTCTTCGTGATAAGTATGAAATTGACCTTCCAGTCTGGTTTAGAATAGTTTTATTCTTTGTTATCATGGCATTTATTGGCAATATGAATACAGCAGACAATCTAACAGATGACAGTGCAATAACCGTTGATCAAAGCGATACAGATATTATAATAACAAAAGATTCTATAGGAAAAGATGGTGCAGAACAGATTGTCGATCAGAACGAAATTGAAAAAGAAAGGCTGCTTCGAGAATTTGAGGATAGATATGAAGAAGTTTATGAAATCTTGGGCAAAGATTATATCCTGAGGTCCTCGAAATGTCTTGAATTCTGTCATGAAGGTGAAAAGCTGTCACAGAACGATTTCGGATTGAATGTAAGCCCTCAGAAGATGAGCGAGATCGGCGATTATTGTTATTCATACTGTCGCGAAGACACGGAATATTATATAAAGTGGTACAGGGAAGATATCGAGTATTCGTTGGGCCTTCTTAAAGAGATGATTGATTATGGAAGGACTCATAATACAACAGCCACGCAAACTGATTGAGTAGTTAGAAGAGAATAAGATAGAGAGTGAGGTCCGGTTTCAGGACCTGTCATCTTGATTTCTTGATACCCTGTATCCTTTTATGCAGCTGTAAGATTTCTCTGTAGCTTTCTGTCTCTGCGCTCTCACGTTCCTGCCGGAGCCGAGTCAGCTTTGCTTCGAACCATCCAAGCCGCTTCCTGATCCTGTGTGCCTTCTCTTCGGCATCGCTGATCTCTGCCTGTATCCGCTCTACCGCCTTATCCTTCTGTTCTATTATCCGTTCCATCTCATATTCCAGCAGGTCGATCTCTGCCCCGAGGTCGAGTTTGTCTTCCATGGGTGCGGATTGACCTAAAAGTGCTTAAGAATCTTGTAATGCAATATCCCACATCACCGGACAACCGTGGTTCCGATACATGCTGTGACGCAGGGCTGGACTGCGCCCTTTGCCTCACAGACAAGTATCGGTCAAAGAACGGCCAACCAACCCCGACGATGTATTCTGTATTGCACTTATCCAGAATATGCTCCGGATTACCCGAATGGATCAAGATAAGAAAAGATATCTTCAAAATCAGAATTTTTATAAACTAAAGCGTCCTTACTGATAAAAAATGGATTGCCCCCCAAATAAACACGAAAAATGGCCTAATGCGAATCATTTCTGGATTGCAAGATTAGAGGGAAATTACCTTGCTCTTGTGAAAGCTCCGAAGGGGAACAATAATGAAGAATATGTAAAACAACAAATAGAACCCCTATTCAAACCCAAATTCATTGAAGCCTGTTCAGCAGAAAGCAGAGAAGAGATGCAAAAATTTGCAGAAAAAGAATTCAATGTAGATATAAGAGACGAAGACCTTGATTATGTCAAAGATAAAAAATGTCCAAGATTATTCAAGTTCTAAAGAAGGAATTAAGAAACAATTACCACCAGAGTGATTCATCATAATAATATCCTATTAAATATATTGGCCTATAGTTAGCTTATTTTGAATGATCATTTCTAAAGGTTAAACGGGCATTTAGTACCTTGCACTTTTTATAAGTAAACCAAGCATGGTTTATTCCTGCGGCGAAGCGATATAACCTAAACCATCTACATGTCGCTGTATGGTAAGGATCAGGACGATACAGGTCCGGCTCAGCAGGGATCAATACGACCGCATAAAGAACGATTGCGCCGCCAAAGGCTTCGGCTCGCTATCGTCTTATCTCAGATATCTCGCCCTTTACCGTGACCAAGCGTTATCGAAAAAGATCCTCGAAATCCATGATTCGGTCGTAAGCGAAAAGGCCCAGAATAGACAGGGCGGGACGATGAGCAAAGATGAAGCGATCAAGAGATGCCTGTGAGAACTATGTCATGGATTCGAGCTATGCGATCATCCCAAGACACACTGGTACTGACAAAAGGGGAAAAAATGATGTGCGGATCGGCATCAGGAAGAACGGGATGCTTGAAAAGGTATTCAAGGACAAATTAGCCACTATCCGCATCACGCTCTTCGATATCGTCTACGAGATCAATGATCGTTCAGCTCTCGATAAAATCCAGGCCGAAAGGACCAATGCGGAGATTTGCAGGCTAAGGACAAAGCTCTTCGAGCTGGAAAGCTATTCGATGGGCGACAATCAGATTGCGGATAAGAGGCGGGGCGCATTGGAAGATAAGATCCATATGCTTGAAAGGGATCTTCGGAACCAGGACATCAAGAGATGGCAGGATATCGTCATCCTGAAGAAGGAGTTGAGGCAGACGTTCAGGGAATACCAGGACCTGAAGAGGAAGTTTATGATTATCGACGATGGCTACAAAAGACCGAACCAGTGAAGACCGATCGGAAGGTGACTACGACGAGTATGAATCACTAGGATGGGTCAAGATATTGAAAGATTGTTTCATCAGGTACAGTTGAATTGTCGGGCAAGCAATCAAATACAAAAATATAAATATCAAGTTCTCTTACCTTATGTAAAATAGTCAGGTTCCAGTCATTAGGGAACTGAACATTTTTGTTAAATGCCCACCAGAGGCTGTCTACATTTTTGTTCAATGCCCTACAAACTATATAAAAGGGACCTGGCTTGAGGTGCCTATAATGAAACACATCGAGGAGATTGATGTCCACAATTCTGAAGCAAGCTATCAGAAGACGTTAGATAATTTCCGGACCGATTTAGGGGTCAACCCAAAGAACCGTGACTATATATTAAATTTCCTTAGTGACTGCCAAATCGGCAAAACCGTAATCAAGAAGGCCAAAAAGAAGATCAGGTCCAAGAGACTGTTAAAATACCTCTCTGTGATGAAAAAAGCTGATTATTTCCTGAAAAAGGATTTTAAGGCGGTTACACAGTCTGAAATGGAGGATTTCATCAGAAAGCTTGAGAATGACAAACTTACAGTGGTTAATAAGGATGGTTCAATCAAACGCCTTGTCTATGGCGAGTGGTCAAAGCATGACATCAAGATAGCCTTGAAGAAATTCTACAAATGGCTTCTTGGTAACAATATCGAGTACCCATCAATCGTTGCCTGGATTGATACGCATGTGAAAGAGACTGATCCTCCTGCCCTGAATAAAGAGGAAATAGCGATCCTTGCCGAAAAGGCTACAGGGAGGCGATCAAAGGCTCTGGTCTGGTGTCTATTCGAGACAGGAGCTCGTATAAGCGAACTGTTGAACGTCAGGTTGTGCCATGTAACGGACAAGAAAAATTATCTTGTAGTCAGGATTGAATTCTCTAAGACATTCAAGCGCTCTGTGCCGATTTTCGAGGGGCAATCAATACTTCGTGAATGGTTGGCGGCACACCCAGACAAGAAAAATCCTGAAGCACAGCTATTTCCCATTAAATATGGAGCTTTGAGGATGTGGTTGAAGCGTCTTGGCAAGAGAGCGCTTGAAAAGGATGTCCACCCACATCTTATCAGGCACAGCTACGCTACATGGCTTGCAGGAAAGAAGGTCGGCAGATACCAGATGTGCAAATTGATGGGCTGGTCGATGAGTTCAAACATGCCCGACCGCTACATCGACCGTCTCGGCGTCATCGAAGAAGAGACCATTCAGAGCATCAGGGGCGATGAATTGACGAAGGAGCAGGCCATCAATACAGAACTGAAAAATGAACTCAACGAGCTTCAGATGAAATACAACAGCATCATCGAGCAGCTTGAGAAGCGGAAGAGCGCCGATGATTTCATGCAGAAGATAGTCTCTGATGCCGAAGTCCAGCAGCTGATCTGCCAGAAAATCAAGGAAATGGACCTGAAATCCGAGCTGTCCCAGCTCTGATTGATTCTGATGATTTTTATTATTATTTCAGTATGATGCTACTTATTCTGCCGTCTATAATGTAAGGGTAATGCAGTACAAAATAGATAAATGGAGGGTTGTTAAGGGGGTATAGGTTTGAGGGCAATGATGTCTTTAGGAGTATGAGACATAGAAGGATCATGGTTGTGGAGGTAGATGCAAGATGGAAAACGATTATGAATGGGATTACATAGAACAGGAGATATGGAAACCGACTGATGATCAAAACACCATCGTCGGAAAACTGGTCGGAAAGGAACCGAAGGGTGATAATATCGGTGCCCGATACTATATCGAGAATGAATCCGGCAGACATTTGGTTTGGGGTTCAAGCTTGCTTGACGCAAAACTTCATTACGTCGCTATAAACGAGATCATAAAAATAAAATTTTTAGGCAAATCCAAGGGCAGGCAGGGCCAGGATATCAACGGCTTCGCTGTTGCTGTCGGAAAGGCCGTACATCCCGCCGTAGAAAGACCTGCAACAGACCGGATAGAAGTCTTCGATTGATGGATATCATGGGCGACTTCACGGCTAAAGCTTTAAAAGGGGTTCTGGCACACTCCAGAACCCCCGATTTAAAGCCTTCCCCCTCCGGGGTCGCCTGTCGCCATTAGCCGAATCTTTTCCGTTCCTGCGAAGGATAACATCACCAAACTTTCGAGGTGATGTCATCATGGAAAGATACGAACGGATGAAAAGGTACAGGTATTCGATAGAGATCAGGGAACCGTCTTGGGACGACCGGGAAAAAGGCGAACGATATTCGCTATGGTTCAGCAAACATTATGGGGACATGTATGGCGGTGCTACCGGTTGCAGCTCGCTACAGTCCCTGAAAGAGTCCTTACAGCACATCGTAAGTCAATGGGGGGAATACGATTCCATCCTTGGCAGGATGCCCGACAAGGTGACGGACAGGAATCTCTATTTCGAGAGCTTCACTGATGAGGTCACGATCTCGGATGCTCTCGGCATCCAGACGTTGAATGGTTGGATAAAATAAAATAAGAATAAGTGCAAATCAGCCAGTCAATTTTTTATCCATGATAGATTATTCACAGACTGTTTCCATTTTGTATTCTGTGACTGTCCGCGTCTTTGTCACGTCTTGGCATGTAAGCACAGTAACTCCTGAATCAACAGTAGGTATATCCTTGGCTTCAATCCAGCATTCATCACTTCCTCCAGTCATGCAGTATTCAACTTCAAAATTCTTGAACACATAAGGCTTCAAAGTCTGTGTAATAATGCTATCCGCAACACTGGAAACACCGATCTGTCTGTCTTTGCCTCCGATATTCTGGATATGCCCTAATTCGAAGGTGAACTCAGCACTTTCGTCCTCATAATTAGTGACTGAATAGATTATATGATGATAATCTGTACACGTATTCCCATCCTTGCACATTGAATAAGGATATTCATTGCATTGATCTATGTCCGTGATCTGGACATATTCGCATAATAGCTCTTCGACTTTGTATTCTGCCTCTTTTTCACCTATAGGGGTTTCTGTACATTCTTCTTCAGTGTAATTTTCTTCAACTTCATACGGAACTTTTACTTGCTTACATTCCTTTTCAACACAGACATAATTGTCACATTTTTCATTGCTATCGCAGTTTTCGTCAATTTTACATTCAACGTCACACTTTCCTGTTACAATTCCCTTATTGATTTCATCATAGCAACTATCTTCTTGTCTTAAACAGGCAATATATTCTCTACCGGAACATCTGTCTGTAGAGCATTCATCAGTGCATTGGTTTAATGTCGTCTCTTCATCACTATCACACACACTATTATTATTGTTATCAACGCAACAATCGCCTGCAATTTTAATATATGGCAATTCACATGTTATTTCGTCGCTCCCAGAAAGAGTCTCATCATTGTCGCATATATCATTGCCATCTCGATCAATACAACAACCACTAGCGTGCCTGATGTATGGCGGATCACATACTATTACTTGTTCTGTAATTCTATTGATATCATCTTCACTTATCTTTGATAGGTCGACTTGCTCGCAGCCTGTTAAGAATATTATTGCTAATAAGAATATCATTGGGACTATTTTTTTCATATTGAACACCTCTTAATATGTAAAAGCATTTTAAAGATATAAAAAGCTTTCGTTTGAAAAGATCACTGTTTAAAATCCCAAGAATATCGAATATAAATTGATAGACCACAAAATGTATCTCTTCGGCAACTTCACGTCTAAAACTTTAAATGGGATCAGCCTCTTCGGCCGATCCCTGATTTAAACCTTTCCCCCTTCGGGGTCGCCTATTGCCGTTCTCTCTGATGCCAGAATCTATGCTCTGATATTTTTCGCCCTGGGCCTTCCGGGGGCGAAAAAGTCCCCGGAGGTAGAAACAAGAATGGCATACCAACCATTGTACGGTGTCATATCAGATAACCAGGGCTACAGGCGCTCGACAAGCAGCCTGCGGGGCCGTGTCGACCAGGTGGGAGCATGGATCAACTCCTATTACGGCGATGTGATGAATGTCGACGTCAAGTATATCGAGTGTGAGATGCCGAAGGTTTCGAGAAAAGGCCTGACACCGAAAGCCTACAGCGAGAAAGTCAAGGCCGTAAGGAGCGAGGTCGAGTCCCGCCACAAGGTCATCGTGAACATCGATCTCGAAGCAAGCCCGCATTTCGAATACACCATCAACGGCCTTGTGATCCCGATGGAAAGGATCAGGCAACTGAAAGACCTTGAAATGAAACGTTTCGAGCTTCAGCTGGACTGCCTGAAGGCGATGAGGGATGAAGGCAAGCAGGAACAGGCGATGCAGCTTGCGACCGCCATGATATCCGGCAGGAGGTGGTAAGGATCGATGCGCAGAATACGCTTTCGGACTTTTTCCCTCTTTCTATTTCGCCTGAAAAACAGCCGATACCGAAAAAACGCAAGAAGACTGAACCGTGGATGTCAAGGCTTATGTGGGCGATATCTGGCCCTATCATCGTGATGCCGGGGTATCAGGATATGCCGATGCCAGATGCAATCAGGAACAGGATACAGATCGAGCGGCTTATCCTCTGTACGAAGGACGAGCAACTTGCAACCGAACCTGAGGCCATGTGGTACATATCGACCGCTTCCCTTACAGCCCCACTGGATCATCACTGGACGAATATCTTCCTCTACCTGACCAGGAAATACATGCTCTCTCTGGGGAAAAGAGAGTGTGACCTGCCTGATTTTTTGCGGAAACAGATCATTCTTGACCTTTACATGGAAGAGGAGTCGCTTCATAGCCTGAGATCATGGCTATTCGGGAAATCATTTGAGCATGTAAAATCAAGGCTGAAGTCCTGATGTGGAATGTTATATTTTTATTTTTTCGCCCAATGTCCTGCTCAGCAGGTCCACCATATCGAGCATCGTGGATCGGTCCGATATCTGGGTTCTCTCGATCTGTCTTTTCAATGATTCTTCCTTGGTCTTCATATACCTCGCAAGATCATTGATAGACTTTTGTGAACTGTACAGTTGCCTTATATTGAAGATGAGGCTGGTGAGTCCTTGAGGACAGAGATCCCGCTTGCGATTGCGCTCACTTCAGGAATGAATCCCAAGGCTCCTAATGCAACCGATGACCCGACGCTGCCAAGGTTTTTCAGGCCCTCTTTATTCTTTTTCCGTATGAAGCTGGGCAGCTCTTTCTCGAAAATGGCGACGAATGTCATCTCAAGATGTTTCCGTATATTTTCAAGTTCGTTCAGATCGAAGAACGTCTCAGAATAGTCCTGTTTGATCCCTTTAATTACCCGAAGGATCAGATTGTCGTATTTCGCCTGGAAATCGGATTCGAGGATAGGCTGCCTGATCTTCAGGACATCATCGAATGACAGATGGTCCAGCAGCTCAACTGGAATCATTTTCTTTTGCATCGATTCAAATGCCAGCTCGATGAATAGCTTGAAAAGTATCTGTTCATCAGAAAGCCTGCTTCTTTTCCCTGTCAGGTCCGCTATATCATAGTCGATATAGTTTTCCTGTGGCAATGAACTTTCACAATTGATTACCCTTGCGCCTGAGAGGTGATACATCAGCTCTCTAAAATTGAATAAAAGATCTTTCTGCGCATCATTCAGATCCTTGGCGTAATGCTCTATCTGGCTCCTGCTTATTATCCTGTTCTCCCGAATCTCATTCTGAATATTCCTGATGACAGTCGACGGTATCTGGGTCGTCGATGCATTCAACAGCTGTTTTCTTATCAGAGATGTGGGATTATCAAGCTCTTCGATGAACCTATCCCTGAACCAGGCTGAATTGTCTTCCAATTCCCAATCGACCGTGAACTGGATGTTCTCTTCGTAGTACTTCAGAATTTCATCCTTCCTGCTGAATTTTTTCCTTTCGAACAATTCAGACACGCATTCCTTGTCTATCCTTAGAGCAGGGATGATATGTCCATCTCTCAGAAGCTGGGGATTATCCTTGAAAATCTCATAGGCGAACTCTGTCGCCAGATGTGAAGCTGCGCATACAATCCTTGATTTGATCAATAATAACAGCTTAAGCTTCCGCTCCGTATGAATCTTCAGGGTCGATAGATCATCTGTCCTTGATACTATCCGATGATCGAAGTCCGTGAAATATGACCGTGGCCCTCTAAAATCATTGGGATTTAATCTTTTCATGCAACACCTCGATATTATGTCATTGTATCCATAAATATCTTTAGTTCATGCTATTTCAGGCCGCTTGATTGATCAACCAAAAACATGCTGAGGCATCCGCCTGCATCCTTTCCGTGATGGATGCGGATATCATGGGCAACTTCACGTCTAAAGCTTTAAATAGGGTCTTCCTCTTCGGTCGATCCCCGATTTAAAGCCTTTCCCCCTACCGGGGTCGCCTATTGCCGTTCTCTCTGATGCCAGAATCTATGCTCTGATATTTTTCGCCCTGGGCCTTCCGAGGGCGAAAAAAGTCCCCGGAGGTGCACATAAAATGCAAGAATATGAACTTGAAGAATTGTATGCAGTCGGCACTGAAGTGATTCAGAACAGCCGTCAGATATACCATGAGATGCGGGATATCAAGATGTGGAGCAAGGAGGTCTTTGTCGTCTTCTGCCTAAACGCCCGCCATAGGATCATTTCACGGGAGATAGTGACCATGGGAACGGTAGAAGCGTCTTTGATCCATCCACGGGAAATATTCAGGACAGCGGTACTCAGGCAGGCAAGCGCAGTTGTGATTGCCCACAGTCACCCATCAGGGACCCGAATCCCAGCGAGGAGGACAACGAAGTGACGAAGGTGGCGACGGAGGCTGGAAGGGTGATAGGCATCCAGCTGGTCGACCATGTGATAGTCGGCAAGGACAGGTTCTTCAGCTACGCAGACCGGGGGTTGATCTGATTTTTTCTTTTTTTGTCTCACTCAAAACTCTGATAGCGCACGTATTCCCGGCTCTCTTCGAAGCTGCGCTCTTCCCTGATCCTTTTCTGAAGTTCGGAATATCTGGCTCTTGCAAGGGATACGATCTCTGTGTTTTCGTGTTCGAACAAATCTTTGAGCAGTTCAGTCCTCCTTTGCATGATGTCAGCACGTGACCCGCTCCATGAACTAGGTACAATAGAACGGGTCAGATGTTTGAATACAATTTCCAAGTCTGGAGCCCTGTCGAAAATTTTATAGATAATTGGTCTCAGTTTCAGGTTTCCTTCCTCTGGAAACTCGATGAAAGGCCTTATGGCCGATGCTATCAAGTCATACCGTCTTTCGGGGGCTTTTTCGCACCAGGCGATTAAGACATCATCGGAAATCCTGTCTATAGGAATCCTGTCATTAAGATCCTCGGTGAACATCCTTCGGCGTTGATCAGGCTTCAGCTGATCATCTTCCATGAATATGTTCAGGAACACATGGGGCTGAACATCGCATATCGTGCCGAGCGAAGTGGGATAATCGAATATATAGATCTTGTAATTGATGATGGCTTGGAGGAAGTTCTGACAGACTTTTTCTGCTGCATGGACACCGCTTTCCCCGCTAAGACAGAGCTTGGCCAATATTGATAATGCATGATCCTTAATTCCATGTCTTTCACGGCGATCAGATGGCGAATACTTGCAAAGGACATCCCGTCCTGCGTCAAGAAGATTCTCTGAGATTTCGGCAGAATTCTTCTTTTTATAGAATCGCATCCTCAGGATTTCGAGTGCTACGTCGATACTATCTTCCTTCGAGAGGATCTTCTTCAATATGGTCGCAAGGTCGTCATCATTTATGCTCTCATGTGCCCGCCCCCATGCAAGGCAGCTGAAATATTCGGTCTTGGCTATTCCCAGCTCCAATGCCTTTATGATCCTTTCTATCCCACGCTGGTCGATTGTGGATGTGGTCTGAAAGATCGGGAAATATTCACCAAGGTCCTCATCTTCGATGAGGCTGTCCAGTATGGTATTATATAATTCCGGTTCTTTTTCAGCACATGCGGACAGGAAGCCTGCCAGGACGCTGGTATTTTTCCTGTCAGGGCTTCCGACTCCAAGTCCCCAACCGAAAGCTCTTAACCGTTCACTGAATCTCGATACAAGGTCTGGCAATAGTGCATTCAAGACACCCTCATCCTGGGCAACCTTGATGCCAATCTCATGCGTCCTATCCATTGCCTTATCCCACCCTTTTGCTTCATCAGCGTTAAGATCATCTGTAATATCAAATGATATATGCTCATCTGAGAGAGCGAATGTGCGGGCAGTCTCATAAAGATTATCGGGTCTAAGGCTTTTTTCCAGTTCGCTGATCCTTTTCTTTATTCCTTCCTCGAAATTTTCATAATGATATTGGATTATTCTTTTTATAGCGATCCATCCTTCGTTCCATGGTCTATGTCTATGTATATCTGATATAGCTTTCTCTACTATGTCATAGACATGCGCTTGCATCCATAGCCCACGCATATTGTTTGCGAATATCTTTTTTGCATCTTCGGCAATCGGTTTGTCGGATACGGATATGCGGGCGCATGTCTCTAGAAATGTTCTATACCAATTCTCGATGTCATATCTTGACTTTGGTCTGTACCCGAAATCTCTAGACCTTGCACCGAAATCAAAATCATGGGATGAAGTGAAATGCGAGGCTTGTATAGCCGCTCCAAGGAGGACTATCCCTAATTCCTGTCTATCTTGACTATCAGAGCTTACAAGATCCTCGATTATGCTTGCTCTTTGTTCCACACTCGCATGGGTGCCGGAAAGGTGGATAAAGAAGAGGGACTTCAGGACAGCTCTGCTGGAATTGTTGTTCTCATCGGCTTTTTCTGAAAGCGCAAAGCAGCATATTATATCGACAGCTCTGTCGAAAAGATCTGCATCATAAGCGATATGCCTCAATATCCGGACAAAAATATCATGGTTATGGTTTTGGTCCCTATCGGTAAAATCATGGCTGTTTTCACCATTTGCGGCGCGCTCTATCATCTCTAATGACCTTTTCGGTGATACAGGTGCGATGTTCTTGAATACCTGCATCCCGAGATCATTGAAATTGCAACTCGCCTTGCCAAGCCAACCATCCTGGGACAACCAGTCTTCGGCTATCTCTACTGCTTGTTCGCAATCATGAAGATAGCCCAACCGGCGGGAGAATGACTTTATCAGACGCTCAGGTGCTCTACTGATGAAAGTATCGACGATTCTATCCTTAGGGATAGATTCAAATGCTCGTCTTGCAAGGCGATTAGCGATTGCATGTGGCAGTACCGCTCTCCATTTGTCACGGGATTGTATAAGATTTCTGTTCTTCAGCTCATTGACATCCCTATACAGTTCCTGTCCGGCCCTCCCTATCAATGACGCAAGGACGTCGAGTTCTGATTTATCTGAGCACGCATCTATACCATCGAAAGAATAGACGAGCGACAAAGCTTCTGCTGACATCAACAGGTTTGCATTGGCGTCATGACGTTGGTGGAAGAGCCGTTCAAAAAGGTTTTCATCACGGAGCCCTGATAATGTTTCGCCTGTTCTCATTGTGTTTGCCAATGCAATGGCAATACGTGCGTTGCCTCCTGAAAAATCAGCAATTGTCCTGGCATCGACCTGCCCGATATGTTTATAGCGGCCACGTACCAGCTCTTGGATAACATCCTTGCTCGCCGGTTCGAGCCGGAAAACGTTTGTCTCTTCAGGAAGGTCATCCCGTACATCATATTCTATAGTGAGGAGACTTACTGTGCTCCGCTGAGCAGAACATGTCCTTGTCATCAGATGATGCAGTTCAGGAGGACAATTATCGACTATCAGAATAGCTCTTGTCCGGCTTGCTATTAGTTGCTCAGCAAATGTATTCGGATCAGGTTCAGGACCGTATGCAATATCTGTGTAGAAGGCTTGAAAATGATTCAGAGATGGCCCTTCAATCCTGTCATCGAAAAGCGCTTGTGATAGACGAGTCTTCCCTACGCCAGAAAGCCCTGTAAGCCTTACAGATGTCTTTGGAATTTTGAGAAGCGCCCTTAGAGCCTGGATGCCCTCGACGATTGTCATTGCCGCTGCATCGTCCCCCGTAATGGTCCCGTCATGCATCCGTGCATCATCATCAACGAGAAATTCTTCATCGATCCCGGCTTTAGGGTTTGCCCAGTTTTCGTAAGGCCGCCAACCCTTCAACTGACGTCCTATACGGTTGCGTACCCAAAGTATCAATGATGGGTGTGAGCGGAGCCATGTGGCGATCCGCCCACGGTCATAGAAATCCAGATGCAGATCCTGATTGATATCATCTTGAGATACAGCTTCCCTCATCGCACCGATACGTTCTGCCAACGCTGTTCCGGTCGCAGATGTCCCCGAGCTCACGATGATATATGAACCTTTGGCCTTGATCAGTTCCTTGATTGTTTCCCGCAGCTTGCCTTTGGGCTTCATCTCGGTAATGATCTTTGATTTTTGCATGTCAGGTCTCTTGACCTGAAATCCTGTCATGCTCCTTGGGACGAAACCGTTTTCGGGAGGAACCACAGTTTCATCGGTAACGGAAACATCGATGCCTCCATCCGGGGCATCCTGATGTCCTCCATAGATGATGCCTTTAGTGGAAAGCCCTGATTTACGGTAATCTGCCTCGCATAATAGCCCGATCAGTTCACGGAGATCATCGTCAGCCAGTTGCGCGACGTCATTGCCTGTGATTTCGAGGAGTTTGGTCATTATATTAAGAATATTTGCGAATTATTATTAAAACCTGTCGGGGCTTGACAAGAGTATTTACCCATCAATTCGCAGCCCCGACGATCTCCATCAGTTTGCCGAAACTGTCCACCACATCATATGTCACGTTCTCCGGATTGATCCTTCTGTTGATCTCATCGAAGAATTTTCTGGCGCATTCGATCTTTGTCTTTTCTATCTGCCGGAGTTCCATGCTCGACATCGAGCCCTTGGTCTCAGCCACAAAATAGACATGCTTGACTGTGCCTTCTTTGAACGTAATCGCCCAGTCGGGATTGTAATTCCCTACCGGTGTAGGGATGAAGAAGCCTTTCGGCAATTTTGCATATACGACCACCTCTGTGCTGGTATCGAGTTCCTGGACAAAGGTACGCTCTGTCTTTGAGTCGGTGATGACGTAATCGTAAATATGATGTTTGAGCGGTGAGCCTGCCTTGCTGAAATCCTGCTTGCTCTGTCCGTCTGTGAAGATATCGATATCATGCGTTTCTGATATCGCATCGTAGCTCAGATGCTCGATTATGACAGTCGCTTTCTGCTCCTGGATCAGGCGTGTGGCCTCGGAAATGAAGTTCTCCGGGTTGGTCTTGAACTGGTCGAATACCGCCTTCTGGATGCCTGACAGGATCTCCGTGACGGTCTTTCTGGTCAGCTGCACATTCTCAGCCACCTTACCGATCAGGCATATTTCACAGCTGAATGGATCGAGTGGGCGTCATATTCAGTTGACGTCTCCTTCACTTCGAAACCATCACCAGCCTTCATCTGCTCATAGCTGACCCCATCAGCCTGCTCACCACGTTGAACCATGTATTTGAGCGGTGTGACCCGCAGCTCCATGTCCAGTGTACGGATACATTTCCCGACCAGCTCGGAACTGTCAAAATGCACACTGTAGGCCGCTTTACGGTTGATCCTGCTCCACAACTCTTTGAATTCTTTCTTCTCGAAATTTGCATTCAGGGGATTGGTCTTCGCCCCACGATCATTCTCGACCTCTGGCAGCTTGGAATCGCTGTAGACGCTATCGATCAACTGGAAGACCTGTTCCTTGTAGGGCTTCAGATCCTCCGGCAACTCGGCAAGCTCTTCATTCTTGATTGCATCATGGTATTTCTGGGCGATATTTTTCTTACGGTCGACATAGCCATTCTGTATCAGATAGAATTCGATGCCCTCAGCCATGTCCTTTGTCACTTCGACGGTACCATCCGCCGTCTGCATGATCTTGCCGGTGAAATATTTCACGTCCGCCACCCTCGGCCTTTCAGACAGCGACTCACTGATATCCTTCTGCAAGGCCGTGACGAAATCCTTGTAGCTCTCACTGGCGACCACTGTCAGGACGTTCGTCTGATGGACGGTTGCCGGATCATCCTGCCGCTCTCCGAGCTGGTTGACCGCGATACGAAGGCCTCTGCCGACTTCCTGCCTGCGGGAGATGGTATTGTCGCTGTGTTTCAGTGTGCAGATGACGAATACATTGGGGTTGTCCCATCCTTCACGGAGTGCAGAGTGGGAGAAGATGAAACGGGTCGGCTCCTCGAAAGAGAGCAGGCGTTCTTTGTCTTTGAGGATCAGGTCATAGGCATCGACATCGTCGGTCTCGGTCGATTTCTTACCGATGACAGGATCGATCATTCGCTTGCTTTTCTTATCAATGGAAAAATAACCGTTATGGGTCTGATCGACCGGAATGCTGTCCAGATATTTTTTGTAGCCCTCATGCATGAACATGTCCTGCTTCAGTTCATCCAAAGCATCTTGGTATTCCTCTTCGAACATCTTGGCATATTCGCCGCCTTCCTCTCCGGCATCCGTATAGAGCCGATACTTGGCGACTTCATCGATGAAGAAGAGGGTCAGGACCTTGATCCCCTGATTGTAGAGGACCTGTTCCTTCTCGAAATGCGCTCTGATGGCCTCTCGTATCTGAATCCTTCGGAGGGCACTCTCGTTGACATCCCCGGTCGCTTCGCCGGCCTGCAACTGGTGACCGTTCGTGAATTCAACAGTGTCTGTATTGGCATTGATATCTGCGATTACGAACCTGTCTTTATACTCGGGTAGCTCGCCGGAAAGGTCATAGAGGTTGTCGCCTTTCTTAAGCTTACGGATCTCCCGTTTTATCCCGCTGTTTCTTTTGACCTCGATCTCGATCCTTGCGACAGGTGTCTGCTTCGACACCTCGATGGATTCAAGATAGAGGTAGGCATTGGTGCCTGAGAGGCCTTTCACCGAGATGCCACGGACTGCGATCTTCTTGACCAATTTCTGGTTATAGGCATCCAGCGCGTCAAGCCTGTGGACCTTGTTGTGCTGGGTCTTATGCGTGGCTGAATAACGTAGGATAAAAAGCGGATTGAACTCCTTGAGTGAGTCCAGGGTCTTTACGCCTTCCATCTTCTGCGGTTCATCCAGGATCATGATGGGGCGGTTGGCCTTGATCACATCGATGGGTCGACGGCTCTGGAAATCATCGAGTTCCTCATAGATCCGTCTGGCATCCTTACCTCTGGCGTTGAAAGCCTGGACATTGATGACCATGACATTGATTCCGGCATCCGAAGAGAAACTCTCAAGGTTATGGAGCTGCTTTGAGTTGTAGATGAAAAATTTGATCTTCTTGGCGTATGTCTCCTGGAAATGTTCCGCTGTGATTTCCAGTGCCTTAAAGACACCTTCCCGGATGGCTATGCTTGGTACCACAACGATGAACTTGGTCCAGCCGAACCGTTTGTTCATCTCGAATATGGTTTTTATATAGCAGTATGTTTTCCCGGTCCCTGTCTCCATCTCTATGTCAAGATGATATGGCGCGATAGAAAGCGCTTTTTTAGTATATTGATTGTCAAAAACAAACTCGTTTTTTTTTATTGTTTTGAACTGTTTTAGAGATTGGCTTTGTGACAAGTTCTGGTTTCGTTGCACATTTTGGATGTTCTCAAGGACCTGTTGTTCGGTGAGGATAACATCCTCGTTCTTGAAACCTGATAATTCAAATAGCTTTTCCTGCGTGTATATTCTCTCGCCTTCCTTGATTACCCCTGGATCGATACGATAACCGATAGCTGATGTATTCGGCTGGCCTTTGAAACAATCCACAACCGATTCAACAGCTCGTGTCTGGTAGGCCTGTTTCTTGAATTTGAGTTTCACTTCTCGATCTCCACTAAATCGTTTTCACATCCGTCTGCGGACTAATGAGCTTGAATATCTGTTCGACATTGATCTTTGCGCTGTCATCCTTGAAGCCTGAGTCTCGGAAGACGACACGCAAGGGTTTATGTTTTGCTAGTTCCTTACAGAAATCTTCAGTTATTTCACCTTCTTTATTAAAGCAGGCTGTTAGGGCATTTCCATCGACAAAGAAGACCTCGTGGCCTTTGATGGTCTCTTTTTTGATAGGCAATGTCAGGTCAACGCCCCAGTCGAGCAGAACCTGGAAAAGCAGGTCTTCAGGGCTGCGGTCCTCTCTGATGTTGTCTGTTGATTGGAACAGTTCCTTCTGTACGAATTTATCAGGGGGCTTGCCGACTTCTACCATATTGGATTTATCTACCTTGAGCACACGGAAGCCGATATCCTTGTTCCAACTTTCATGACATTCGCCTTCAAGAATTTTCTTTCCTGCTCTGCGGATACGTTCCTTGCTGATTTCGGCTATGTTTTTGTAGCCAGCTTTGAAGGCTTCGGAATTTTCATCGCACTCTTCTGGGATCTGCACCATTATGAATTTTCTATTGCCGCCGTCCTCTGCGTTGAGTTGCATCACTGCGTGTGCTGTTGTGGCTGAGCCTGCGAAAAAATCGAGGATGATGTCGTTATTTGTAGTGTTGGCTATTTGTAAGATTCTTTTTAATAAGCGAACTGGCTTAGGACCATCAAAATAGCCTTTACCATCAAACAAAGCTTTTACCTCTTGTCTGCCTTCTTGATTATGGCCGACATCTTGGTGCAACCAAAGTGTGGTTGCAACCATACCATCCTGAACTTCACTTAAGAATCGTTTCAATCGAGGGACATTTCTGCCATCTGCACCAAACCATATTCTGTCATCATCAACCAATTCTTGAAATTTTTCTTTTGAAACACGCCAGCAAGAACCGTGAGATGGATTAACAGTTTTTCCATTTGGCGTTGTTATTGGGTAATCATATTTTTCAGAATATGTTTTAACTGTAAGATTATCTGAAATCCAGACACCTCTTGGATCATTGTCTAAATTCTTGTAACGAGCATTGGCTTCTTCAGATCTTGGCAATCTACCAGCATCAAATAATTCTGAATTCTTAGCATAGATTAAAACATAGTCGTGGTTCTCAGAAAGATACTTAACATCATTTTTAGGTGAGAAGGCCCTTTGCCAAACCACATTTGCGATGAAATTCTGTCTTCCAAATATTTCATCACATACTTTTCTTGCACTAGGGTGTTCATAGTCATCAATGCTGATTAAAATTACCCCATCATCTTTAAGGAGGTTCCTTGCTAGTTTTAGCCGTGGATACATCATGCTAAGCCAGTCAGAATGGAACCGCCCATTTGATTCTGTATTGGCAACAAGGCGATTGCCTTCTTCATCCTTCTGATCTGTACGTCTTAGAAACTCATCTGAGGATTCGGCAAATTTATCGGCATAGATGAAGTCTTTGCCAGTATTATAAGGCGGATCTATATAAATCATCTTAATTTTACCGAGATAGGTCTCCTGCAAGAGTTTCAAAGCATTCAGATTGTCCCCCTCAAGAAAGAGGTTTTCTGTGGTATCAAAATTCACGCTCTCTTTCCTGCATGGACGAAGCGCTTTGAGGATAGGAACGTTTGCTGTGAGTAGAGCTTTACGTTTGCCAGGCCAGTCAAGATGGTAACGTTCCCGTGGGCCTTCCACGATTGAGTCCGAAAGCTCTTGCCTAAGCTGGTCAAAATCAACGACTTTTCTTGTGTTGCCTTTGTCATCAGTAGATTCAGTTACGCAGTCTGGGAAAAGGTTAGCGATCTTTTCAATATTTTCGTCCGTAAAATTTGGGGTGTACATCTTAGTTCTTCATGGTTTAGTTAACTCCTTTCATATAGGGGTAAAATTCCATCCTCACTTTTTCCATATAATGTTTATTTAGTCTTTTTATAATTTTCTATGACATTATCAGGCTCCAATTAAATCGTCTTCACATCGGTTTGCGGGCTCATGAGCTTGAATATTTGCTCGGCATTGATCTTGGCGCTATCATCCTTGAAACCTGCATCCCGAAAAACGACACGCAGCGGTTTATGTTCGGCCAATTTCTTGCAGAAATCCTCTGATATTTTTCCAATATTCTCAAAACAGGCTGCCAGGGCATTTCCATCTACAAAGAAGACCTCGTGGCCTTCAATGGTCTCCTTGGTAATCGGCAGCGTCAGGTCAACACCCCAGTCAAGTAGGACCTGGAAAAGCAGGTCCTCAGGGCTCCGGTCGTCTTTTATGTTGTCTGTTGATTGGAACAGTTCCTTCTGTACAACCTTATCAGGCGTATAATAGATCTCTGCCATATTGGAGGAATCGACTTTAAGGACACGGAAACCGATATCAACATGCTCTTTTTCTTTTCGGACTTCATCACCCACATTTTTTAAACGTGATTTTGCTAAATCACTAATTGTTTTTACAATCTGTTCTTCTATGGGTAGATCTTCAGAAATTTGGACTAATATAAATTTTCTATTCCCACCATCTTCTTGGTTCTTTTTAAAAACAGCCTGCCCTGTGGGACCACTTCCCGCAAAAAAATCGAGTATGATATCATTTGAATCTTTATTCGTAGATATGTGGACAATACGTTTTATGAGCTCAATAGGTTTTACCGAGTTAAGTACATTTCCAGTTTCTGAAAAATCAACATATTTGAGAAGTTCCTTTTTTGCATCTTGTGTGTGGCCAACTTCTTTATAAAACCATAACGTTTGTGGAACACGCCCACCACTGACTTCAGACAGAAACCTTTTTAGACGAGGCATGTTTTCATTTGTCTTTCCCCACCATATTCTATTATCTTCTACCAATTTATTAAAAGTATCTAAAGATGATAGCCAATAACGTCCTTTTTTAGGTTCGAATTTTTTACCTGTAGGACCCGTTACTTCATATAACCCTTCTCCGTAATAATTTCGTGCAGTCAGGTTATCAGACATCCAAGGACCTCTTGGATCATCATCTGGGTTTTTATATAATTTATCTTGTTCTTCTGTTCTTGGTAAGGGAGTCGGAATCCAAAGGTCTATATTCTTAGCAAACAATAGAATATAATCATGATCCACTGAAAAATGTCGTGCACTATTCTTTGGTGCGTACACTTTTTGCCATATAATTGTCGTTATAAAGTTGTTATTCCCAAAGACTTCACCACATATTCTTTTTAGATTATCCACCTCATTATCATCAATGCTGATGAAAATCACTCCGTCATCCTTGAGGAGATTTCTAGCAAGTTTAAGCCTTGAATACATCATGGAGAGCCAGTCAGAATGGAACCGTCCATTAGCTTCTGTATTCGCTACAAGGCGATTACCTTCCTCATCTTTCTGATTTGAGCGTTTTCAGGAATTCATCTGTATTTTCGGCGAAATCGTCGTCATAGACGAAATCATTCCCTGTGTTATACGGCGGGTCAATATAGATCATCTTGACCTTGCCGAGATAGGTCTCCTGCAGGAGCTTCAAGGCGTCCAGATTGTCGCCTTCGATAAAGAGGTTTCCCGTGGTATCGAAATCCACGCTCTCTTCCCGGCAGCCGGAGCGTCTTAGCGATGGGAGCGTTTGCAGTAAGCAGGGCTTCACGCTTGCCGGGCCAGTCCAGGTGATAGCGTTCCCGTGGTCCTTCAACGATCGAGGTTGAAAGCTCCTGCCGCAGCAGGTCAAAATCGATGGCCTTCTTTATATTGCCTTTATCATCCGTGGCTTCCGTCACGCAGCCAGGAAAAAGGGCTGATAGCTTTTTGATGTTTTCATCAGCAAAGTTAGGACTGTGCATCTTTAGTTTTTCCATGAAACGGGCTCCTAAATGGAGGTTTAAATCAGTAATGTCCGGTTAGGTTTTTGCTTTCGCGCTATGTACTCATAAGTGGCTTAAAAAAAATGAAAAAAGTGAGTTTTTTCTCTTGACAAATAGGTAGAAATTTTTTCGGCACATTGT
>NZ_BBCC01000094.1 GCF_001311845.1 Desulfosarcina cetonica JCM 12296
CGGGCCGGCAAGCGCCACCTGTGCCGCAACACCATCGGCGTGGGCGTCAACCGCCCGGGATGTTTCGCCGAGTACATCAGCGTACCGGCATCCAATGTCTTCCGGGTGCCACAAAATATCGGTGACGATCTCGCCGCCATCCTCGACCCCCTGGGCAATGCCACCCACACCGCGCTCTCCTTCGATCTGGTGGGCGAGGATGTCCTGATCACCGGCGCGGCCCCATCGGCATCATGGCCGTGGCCATTGCCCGGCATGTGGCGCCCGCCATGTGGTGATCACCGACGTCAACGATTACCGCCTGGCGCTTGCCACGCGCATGGGCGCCAGCGCGGCCATCAACGTAACCCGCACGGCCATCGGCGACACGGTCCGGCAATTGGGCATGCAGGAGGGATTTGATGTGGGGCTGGAAATGTCCGGCAACATCCAGGCTTTCCGGGACATGCTGGAAGCCATGAACTACGGCGGCCGCGTGGCCATTTTGGGCATTCCCGGCAGCGAGGTCTCCCTGGACCTGACCCAGATCATCCTCAAGGGGCTGAAGTTGAAAGGCATCTATGGCCGTGAGATGTTCGAGACCTGGTACAAAATGACCAGCATGCTCCAAAGCCGGCTGGACATTTCGGCCGTGATCACCCATCGCTTTGCCGTGGATGATTTCATGCAGGCTTTTAAGGTGATGCATTCCGGCCAGTCGGGCAAGGTCATCCTCAATTGGGATTAAGGGTGGACGCTGCCCCGCCCTGCCTGAACGCACCATGCACAAGGAAAAAAAGGGTCTGTTGGAGAACTTCCGGCGCGCGCATGATGAATCCGTGACTGCGGTGGACCACCAGAAAATCGGTCATGCCCGCAAGGCACGCCCGAGCCACGGCGACCTTGCCGTCATCCGGGCCGGGGATGCGCACGGAAAACCAGGGCTCCAGGCTGCGGTCGCCGGTAATGATCCCCACGGGCAGGGCGATGGGCCCCAAGCGCCGAGGAAGCGCATCCGCCGCCGTGCCGAGCTGCTGCCCGGCCGGACCCATGATCCGGCGGTAAGGCCAAAACCCTTGCAGCCAATCGGCGATTTCGCTGCCCTGGTTGGGCGGACTGAGCATCACCACCCGGCTGCCCGTGGGCAGGTCATGGGTCTGCAGGTAATGCCGCAGCACGATGCCGCCCAATGAATGCGTCACGACATGGATCGGCGCCCGGGGATCCGCCTTGAGACACCCCGCGATCGTGGGTACAAGCCCCTGGCTCAGGGTTTCCACCGGCTGCCGGGTGGAGGGGTAGGCATGGTTGATCACGGTAAAACCATGGGCTGCAAGATAGGCGGCCATGGGGGCCATGGAACGGGAGGTGCGGCCCAGGCCATGCAAAAGGATCACTCGGGCCGGTATCCGGTCCGCCGGCACTGCGGTCGAATCGCCCGCAGCTTCGCCGGACAGGATCGCCATTGCGGAAACGATGGCGCACGCCCATCGCGGGACCGGTGGCCCGGCTTTCCACTTTTGAAAAAAACTCATCGCCGATCACCTCTCAAGGCCAGCACCCGCTCTCGTAAATCAGCGGCCGTCACCTGAACCGGCACCACCGGGCAACCGGCCACCAATTCGACCCGCGACCAAAACCGCTGGGGCAGGCGCATCATGCGCGGCCGTTGCGGTGGCTGAAAAAACTGCCCCACAACCCCTTGAGCGCCAAGGGTACCACGGGAACCGGATCGCGGGCAATCATGCGCTCGATTCCCGGACGGAAACGGTCCACGTCACCATCCCGGGTGAGGTGGCCTTCGGGAAAGATACAGACCGCCTCACCGGCTGCCAGGGCGGCGGAAATCGCATCGAAGGCCTGTTTCAGCATCACCGGGTCGTCACGGCCGGAAGCGACCGGAATGGCCCCCGCCGTCCGAAAGATAAAGTTGAGCAGGCGCATGCGGTAGATGCGGGCGTCGATGACGAAACGGACGGGCCGACGGCAGGCACCGATGATCAACAGGGCATCCATGTAGCTGACATGGTTGCACACCAGCACGACCGGACCGGTCTCGGGAATGCGGTCCAGATCCCGGTGGCGGAAGCGGTACATGGCATGGGTGACGGCCCAGACCAGAAACCGCATGGCAAACTCGGGAACCAGGGTGTAAATATAGATGGCCACGGCCGCATTGGCCAGCGCCAGGAAAAGGAAAAACAGCGGGATGGAAATCCCGGCAACCCCCAGAAGAAAAGCGCCGGCAATGGCGGCCAGCACCATGAACAGGGCATTCATGACGTTGTTGGCGGCGATCACGCGGGCGCGCACCCGGGGATGCGAACGGGTCTGCAACAAGGCAAACAAAGGGACGATATAAAGACCGCCGGAAACGCCGATCAGGATAAAATCGCCCATCAGCCGGAACGCACCGGGATGATGCAAAAATTGTTGCAGGGTCATCAACCCGTCGACAGCGGGCAACCGGCAGGCCCAGAAAAGATCCAGACTGAACAGGCTCAACCCAAAGGAGCCCAGCGGGACCAGCCCCAACTCGACCTTTTTGTCCGACAGCCGCTCGCACAACAGTGACCCGACGCCCACACCCACCGAAAACAGGGTCAGCAGCAGGGTCACCAGGCTCTCACCGCCGCGCAGCACATCCCGCGTAAAGCCGGGAAGCTGCGTCAGATAAACCGCTCCCAGGAACCAGAACCAGGAAATTCCCAGGATGGAGAGAAAAATCGGCCGTTCCCGCCGGGCGTCCCGGAGCATCTTCATCGTCTGCCCCACGATATTCCAGTGGATCTCAAGGTTCGGGGCATGAGCCGCGGCAGCCGGAATCCGGCGGCTGGCCAGCCATCCGGCCAAGGCGATCCCAACGACCACGGTCGCGGTGATCCGGGGCCCATGCGTTGTCTGGATCAGGATGCCGCCACCCATCGTCCCCATGAGGATGGCCACAAAGGTTCCCATCTCCACCAGGGCGTTCCCCCCGACGATTTCATGGGATTCCAGATGATCGGGCATGATGCTGTACTTGACCGGCCCGAAAAAGGCGGACTGGGTGCCCATGAGAAACAAAAGCCCCAGAAGGATCCCTCGGCTGTCGGTCCAGAAAGCGATCGCCGCAACGGTCATGATGAGCACCTCGGCCATTTTGATCCGGCGAATCAAGACGGATTTCTCCGTTTTATCGGTGATCTGGCCGGCCGTTGCCGAGAAGAGGAAAAAGGGCAGAATGAAAAGACCGGCGGCCAGGTTGACAACCACATCGGGCGCCAACGCCAGGGTCTGTCCGGCCTGAAAGGCGATCAGCAGCATGAGGGCGTTCTTGAAAATGTTGTCATTCAATGCGCCCAGGAACTGGGTCCAGAAAAACGGTGCGAAACGTCGCGTTGCCAACAGGTTCACCACCCCGCGGCGGCCGGACGGCGATGGTGGTGGCGGCGTGTCCGAACAACGGTTGACATCAACGGGCATTGCCTTTGCGGCGGCAAGGGTGTCTGGCTTGTCCATCCTGTTTCCCCCTAAATGAAATCGGCGCGTCAGATCATCTTAACGCCACCGGAAGTTGGGCTGATCGGTTGACCGTGTTGACCTGCCTTTAGCTTATCAAAACCCATGCCGTCTTCCGCGCAGACCACAATTTTGTATAACCAACCGAAATAAAAAGATTCATCATCTCTTACACCGATCACCGGCGCACCAGGACCGATTCAGGTTTATACATTTTATGTTCAAACGATATACATAAATTGAATAGCTTTGGTGTGTCCGCCGGATCCTGCTGCGACAAACCTACGGATCGCTGCCGTCGAACACCGAAAACAATCTGGAAGGCCGACTGCACGCCGGTATCCGGGAACAACACGGGACAGTGAGGAAGCTTGTGGGAGGGTATTGTCTTATGCTACATCAAAACCATCACACCATTGAAGCGGTGGCCCGGAGCACCGGGCTGGATCGGCGCACGGCGAAAAAATACGTCACTGACGGCCGGCAGGTCTTTGCCGCCGTCAGTGACGATCCGGTGCCGTGAAAGCAAAAAATCCCGTCCCCGCATGGCAAGATTAGCACCAGGAGCCTGTATGTCCAGAACCCATCGAATTCTCTTGATCGTTTATGGGGTCATCACCCTTGCCCTGCTGGGTTTGGGGTTTGCCGGTTTGCTCAGCCGACGCTTCGGCCTCAGTATCCCCGTCGTCAGCACGTCAATCATCCCAGCGCTCGATCGCCATGCCGTGTGGGGAGAGACCCTGCGGGGTCCGGCGGTCCTGCTTGCCGGCCCCGAGTGGTTCTTCCTGATCATCGTCGGCATCATCATCATGATCGGCATTGGCATCATCGTTACCCTCAAACTGGTGCGTCTCCTCTCCCGTTGATGGCCAACGGAACGAGGCGGGTCGGGAAAGGCCGCCCATACCGAGGATCGAGGCAAGCACGCTACCCCTTGATGACCCGGGGCGTCAACATCTGGTGGTGGGGGCAGATGGACTTGGGATTCTGGTAAACGCAGCCGGCAAAGGCGATCAGGTACCGCCGGATCTCTCCCATGCGGATCACTTCATCCACGAAGCCGTTGCGGGCGCAGTAGGCCGGGCGGGAGTTGTCATGGTACGCCTGGGCCATTTGGTTCATCTTGTCGATCACCGGCTGAAGCGGTCGGCCGGCATTCTTCTCTTTAACCAGGCGCCGTGAAAAACTCGCCGCGGCAGCCGTCTCCCCATGCATCACATAGATCTCGGTCGTCGCCACGCCCAAGGTCAGGGCGTTGTGGCGGTTTGCCGTGGGCCCGCCCATCACATAATGGGCCGCGGCCGTGCCTTTGCGCAAAACGACAAGCAGTTGCGGCACATCGGTGGCCTGAATCGAGTAGATCAGGCTCTGCCCCAGGCCAAGCAATTCGGCCCTTTCGGCGGTATCGCCCACGTCGATGCCGCTGGTGTCCTGGAACCAGATGATCGGAATACGATCACGGCCGCAAAGCGTGACGAATTCATTCATCTTGATCAACCCCTGGCGATACAGCTTTCCGCCGATGCCAGGATAGTCGGCATATTCGGGGTAGTCTTCCCCCAACCACCCTTGCCGGTTGCCGATAACCCCCATCAGGAATCCGTCGATCTTGACCAACCCCGTATATACTTCCGGGCCGTACCCGGGCCTGAATTCGAGGTGCTCGCTGCCATCGACAATGCGGGCCAGCACCTCATCAAAGGCATACATCTGCTTCTGGTTGAAAGGCACCAGCCGGTAGATGTCTTCGGCGGGGAAAAGCGGGGCTTTGGGTTCGGCCACGCGAAAGAATTTCGGATGGTAGGCCGGCATCTCGCGCATGTAATCCCGGATCCCGTCGAGGACCTGGATTTCCTCATCGTAGACATAGCGGAAGAAGCCCGTAGCGTCGTAATGGATCTCCGTCGAGCCCGGCGGTTTGGCCGTGTACGTCTGGGCGGCCCGAATCAGCGCTTCGGCCCCCTGCAGGTCGAAACTGCCCTTGGGGGACATGCCGCTGAGAATCCCGCCCCCGCCAACGGCGATGTTGCAATCCTTGTGGGCAAACAGAACCGTCGGACTGATGCCCTGGTAGCCGCCACCGGCCGGATTGGTGCCGTAAATGGCCGCCAGAATCGGCACGCCGGCCTGGTTCAATTCGGCATGGCGAAAAAAGGTTGTCCCACCCCCCCGGCGGCCGGCATAAAATTTTTCCTGCTCGGTCAACTTTACCCCGCTGCAGTTGACCAACCAGACCAACGGCACATTCAACCGTTTGGCCAGGTTGGTCACACGCAGGATATTTTCCGCCTGTCCGGGCAGCCAGGCACCGGCCAGTACCTTGTTGTCGAAGCCGATGATGACGGCCCAGCGACCGCTGATGCGTCCCAGGCCGTCCACGACATTGGTCGTCCCCTCGCTGTTGTTCTCTGGGTTGTAAAGCGAATGCAGGGGGCACCAACTGCCGGGATCCACCAGACCATTGAGACGCTGCCAAATGGTCATCTGCCCCCGGGCATTGATCTTTTCCTCCGGGAAACCGGCTTGTCTGACGTTTTGCGCCGCCTTCTTCAGCTGATCCTCGACTTCCCGGATCTGCTTGACATTCGCCTCGGCACTGCTGATTTGCCCGGCATTCATAGCGCTTCCGAAAATCGGCATCTGTTGGAAATAGGGACGCATGGTCGTCTCTCCCCTGAACGTTACAGGTTAGCGGTCACTCACTGATAGGCCACTGTCCCTTCTCCAGCAGCACTTCACGCAGGACTTTGAGCGCGGTATTGACCGTTGGAATGCCCCCATAGGTAAAGGTCTGGAAAATCACTTCGGCAATTTCCCTGGAGGTACAGCCGACGTTCAACGCGGCCAGGATGTGCAGGCGCAGCTCTTCGGGCCTTGAGAGGACCGTCAGCACAGCGATGGTGACCAGTTGACGAGTGGGATGCGGAATTTTTTCCCGGGCATAGAGTTTTCCCGTAATAAACAAGGAGAGATCCTTACCCAGGGCTTGATCGAAGGCCTGCCAGAGTTCGAAGGGCTTCTCGCCCTTGACGTCCTTGAAGTAGAGGGCACCGGTTGCCTTGGTTTTTCCCACAAGATCGTTGCTCACAAAATACTCCTTTCCGGCTGATAGATGAGATGGATGAGACAATAAATGATTGGCCCCCATTTCGGCAGGATCGTTTCCAATCGTCCTTCACGTACCGATCGGCAATGTATGAATACACGCCAAGACGGCAGGTAAAGCAAAGCGGGCCATGTTCCGATCTATAACAAAGGCCCGGTGGGATGACAAGCCAGGTCGTGAGCATGGATCCAGACCGGCCCGATTACGCCGAACATGGAGGAATTATTTATTTCTGGCAACCTTAACCAAAGCGCATCAATCGCGGCAGCCACAGCGCAAAATCCGGCATGAAGGTCATCAGCAGGAGAACGGTAATCTGAATGGCGATAAACGGCATGACCGCCTTGGACACATAGATCAAGTCGCGGTTGGCAATGGCACCGGTGATGTAAAGACTGACCCCCATGGGTGGCGTGCAATAGCCGATTGCCAGGTTGACTGTCATGATCAGCCCAAAATGCATCAAATTTATGTTGAAGGCATCCAGCATGGGCAGAAACACGGGTCCAAGGATCATCGTCGCAGAAATGATGTCCATGAACATGCCGACGATCAGGAGCAGGATATTCATGGCAAGCAGGAACATCACGGGGGAGGAGATGGCGGAGAGAACCGACGCCGTAATCCTGCCCGGGATATCCTCCAGGGTCAACAATCGTCCAAAACAGGTCGCACCGGCAACAATGATCAGAAGGGTTGCCGAGGTGACGGCCGAACTGACCGTAATCTCCTTTACCTGACTGAATTTCATCGATTTATGAATAAACAGCTCGACGATAAAGGCGTACACGCAGGCCACCACGGCCGCTTCATTGGCGGTGAAGGCACCGGAGAAGATCCCGCCGAAAATGATCACCGGGAGCATCAGTGACCAGAACCCCTCCTTCAGAACGGCAACGGTCGCTTTCACGGAGGGAATCGGCTTGCGCACGATGCTCTCCTTCTTCCTGAAGTAGGTATAGGAGTAAAGGCATACCAGCAGCATGATCAACATGCCGGGCACGAATCCCGTCAGAAACAGCCCTTCGAGAGAGACATTGCTGATCATCGAGTAAAGGATCATCCCGATGCTTGGCGGTATGATCACACCAAGGTTCGGGGAGGTGGTCATCAATCCCAGGGTGTACTTCTCCGGGTAGCCGTTCTCCAAGAGGGCCGGGATCATGAACCCACCCAGAGCCACCACGGTCGCCACGGTGGAGCCTGAAATGGCCCCGAACAAACCGCAGGCCAGAACACCCGCCATCCCCAGCCCGCCCGGCAACCAGGAAACCATGGCGTTGGCGACTTTGATGAGTTTTTGGACGATCGAACCGGCCGTCATGATATTGCCGCAAAGAATAAAAAACAACACCACCACCAAAGCAAAGTTGTCCATGCTTCGAAACAGGGTTTGAAACAGCAGCAACACCGGAAGATCGGTGAAAATGAGGAATCCGAGCAGGGCCGTCAAGAAGAGGCACAGGAAGACCGGAATGTACGTGGCCATGCAGCCCAACAGGATCAGCAGAATGATGAAGTCACTCGATTGCATAAACGAAGATCTCCTCGAAAATCAGCACGCATGGTCAAGTCGCGTTGGCTTCCCTTCCCCCAAAACCCAGATCCTGGCTGACAATCTGGAGTGTTCGAATAAACATCAGCATGCCGGTTAACGGCAAAATCGCATAAAGGTAAACCAGCGGAATCTGCATAATCACCGTCTTCTGGAATGTGCGGGCCTGCATGGCGGCGATTTCCCAGCCGTAGGTCATCAGAAGGATGGAAAAAATCAGTATCACCAAATTGGAGAAGTAGAGCAATGGCTTCTTCAGAATCGGCAATAGTTGCACGCTGGCGTCGATTTTAATCATGGATCGCTTTTTAACGGCCGCACAGCAACCGATAAACGTCGTGTAGACAATGACTTCCCGAACCAACTCTTCCGACCAGGCCAGCGTGTAGTTGAAGCCATATCGCAGGACCACATTGAAAAAAAGGGCAATCAGGGCAACCAGGACACTGATGAACAATGTCCAATCCTCAAAGAAGGACAACCCGCGATCAAATAAGGCCAGAATACGATCTTTGCTGCGGTATGGGAGAAAGACAAGAACCGAGGACACCACAATGACCACGCCCGTAAAAACCAGCGATACAACGGAAAGCTTACCCATTGGGAAACCTTATCGGTGCCCATCCGAAAATGGCCCATTGGCCTATTTCCGGACGGGCACTTGTTAAACGTTAAAGGCCACGCGAATCAGGGTCACGCTTCAGGGTTGATAGCCAAGAAAATCCTGAACCTCCTTGAGGTAATTCTCCGGACGATACGTATCGCCAGGATAAAGCTTATTGATTTCGGCCGCATATTTTTCGTGAACGGCGGTTCCTTTCTTCCGGAGGATTTCCATCTCGTCGGCCGGCAGCTCAATCACTTCGACCCCGATCGTGGGCAGCTTATTTCTGACCGCGGTTTCCTGTTCAACCCCCGCCTTGCGATACTGAGCGCAGACTTCATTGACGGTGGTGACAAACGTCGTCTTCAGATCATCGGGAAGCGAATTCAGCCAGGCCTTGTTAAAGAGCCAAATAAAGAGTCCCTTGGCATAATTCACCCGCGTAAAGTATTTGGCCACCTCAAATTTTTTGGTCAGGTCACAAACCAGATCGGTATGATCCAAGGCTGTGATGACGCCCTGTTTGAGGGCCACGGGAACATCCGGCCACGGCATGGGAACGGGATTGACGCCCCACTGCTGGTAGGTCAGTTGATTGACCGCCGCCTCGGCGATGCGGAACTTATTGTTCGCCATATCGCTGATGTGCCGAATCGGCTTGGTCGTCGCCCAGCCATAAGTCCCATAGGTGGAAATGTCCAAGGCGGTGATGCCCTGATGGTCGGTTGCCATTAAAAAGTGGTTAAACAGTTTTTTATTGGCGATGAATTTGTCGAGTTTTTCGTCGGTGTCGATGAGGAATGGCAGGTTTACCAGCCCAAACCGGGGCCCCAGGTTGGTGGAGGCAACCGAGCTGACCCCCATTCCCTGGATGGCCCCCATCTGCAGTTGATTGAGTACTTCGACTTCTCCCCCAAGCATGGAGAAGGGTTTGTAATCGACAAAGATTTGTCCATTTGTGCGCTTCCATAATTCATCCCGCAACGCAAATCCGGCGAATACGCCCTTTATGGCCGGATGGGATACATTGGAAACAATGCATTTATACTTGGCACCCGATGGATCGAAACTGGGTTTCCAGGATTCCAGATTAGGACTCGCCGCAAAAACCGGACCGATAAACAAGAATCCTACCGCAACGATTAATTCCAACACCAGTGCTCCTTTTCTGAAACCGGTCATTCAACGCCTCCTTGTTTGTTTTCAGATTAATTGCGTCCCTTCATTTACCCTATACATTTCTACGTATCATCCGTTATTTTTATAGTAAAGCGAATTTTATAAATTCCATTCACCATAATGATTAATTTTGTTATCGTTTTTATCGCTGACCGCACATGCTCAGCCCGCACGACGGATGCACAATATGCAAAAAGTGGTGGATGCCACAAAAAAACGGTCCCGCAAATGCAGGACCGTTTCGTGACAACAAAGGGAGAGGGAAAAAGGAAAAGTGGGTCTATTTATCGTCGGTAGGAACTTCCGTACCCGCCGCCGCAGGCCCAGCAGCATCTTCGTTAGCCGCCTGTGGCTCAGCAGGGGCTTCCGCAGGCTCCGTTGAAACGCTTTCAGCAGTCGCCGCGCTCGTCGAAATGCCTTTTTGCATGATGGGTTCGGCGGAATCTTCTTTTTTAGAGGGGCGCGCTGTCGTCTCGCTGGCGGTAACCAGCTCAATGATGGTCATGGGGGCAGAATCGCCGGAACGGCGGCCAATCTTATAAATCCGGGTATAACCACCAGGGATTGAACCAAAACGTTCTCCCGCCTCCTGGAAGATTTTGTATACGACGTCTTTTTCACGCACGATGGCCATGGCCTGGCGCATGGCGTGAAGGTCGCCCCTTTTGGCCAAGGTGATAATTTGATCTGCCCACCGACGAAGCTCTTTGGCTTTTGCTTCGGTGGTTTTTATACGGTCATGTTTGAGCAGGGATGTCACCATGTTTCTAAACATGGCCTGTCTATGGCTGGAGGTCCGGTTTAGTTTAACACCACTTTTTCTGTGTCTCATTGGAACGATTACTCCCCTTCTTCAACGGATTCTTCAGGCGGTACGAAATTGTCAAGCTTCATGCCCAACGAGAGCCCCATTTCCGCCAAGACTTCCTTGATTTCGTTAAGTGACTTACGCCCAAAGTTTTTTGTTTTGAGCATCTCCGCTTCGGTTTTCTGAACCAATTGATAGATCTTTAGGATTTCAGCGTTCTTCAAGCAATTTGCGCTTCTCACGGACAGCTCGAGCTCTTCGACGCTGCGATAGAGATTGTCGTTGAAAGCCGGCTTCTCGGAACTTTCCTCGTCATGACTACTCGTCGGTTCGGCATCCTCATCGAAATTAATGAAAATGCTTAACTGTTCTTTGAGAATCTTGGCGCCGAAAGCAACCGCATCCTCGGGTGAAACGCTTCCATCCGTCCAGACTTCCAGTGTCAGCTTGTCGTAATCCGTACGCTGCCCCACACGCGCGTTGCCGACAACGTAGTTCACCCTTTTTATCGGCGAAAAAACCGCATCAATGGGGATAGTGCCAATGGGTGCGTCTTCATCCTTGTTGGACTCGGCCAGTGAGTAGCCCTTACCCGCGCGAACGACCATCTCCATCTTCAACGATCCGTCGCCGGAGATGGTCGCGATCGGCTGCTCCGGGTTGAGGACGTCGACATGTCCGTCGTCACTGATGATGGCGCCGGCTTTTACCGGTCCCTCCCCGGCCGCATCGATTCGGATCATGCGCGGGGTCGCATCATCCATTCTAAGGCGCACCTCTTTGAGATTGAGGATGATTTCCGATACGTCTTCGATCACACCGGGAATAACACTGAACTCATGTTCAACTGACTCGAACCGGACCGATACGATGGCAGCACCGTACAATGAGGAAAGAATGGTTCTTCTCAAAGAGTTGCCCAGGGTAATACCGAACCCTCTCTCCAATGGCTCACATACAAATTTCCCGTATGCATCCGTGCTGCTGACGCGAACTTTTTCGCATTTGATCATTTCGCGCCAGTTCATGTACATAAGTTCGTTTTTCGACATTACAAATTCTCCAAAAGAATTAAGATATCAATGCAGTCATCTGTTTTTGCGAGCATCGGCAAGACAAGCCGATTATTTTGAATAAAGCTCGACAATCAGTTGTTCCTGCATCGGCAGCGTAAGGTCTTCGCGAACTGGGAAACTCTTTATCTCGCCTTTAAACTTCTCTTTTTCCAAGGAGATCCATTGGGGCAGTCCCCGCCGAATGACGGCATCCAGCGAATCACTGATGGCCTGAACAGTCCGGCTTTTCTCCACGACTTCAATGCTATCGCCAACATTAACCAAGTAACTAGGAATATTGACCCGCTTTCCATTCACCAAAAAATGGTTGTGACGGACGAAGTGCCGCCCCTGGGTGCGCGAATTTGTGAACCCCAATCGATAAACGACATTATCCAACCGACGTTCGAGAAGGACGAGCAGGTTCGTGCCGGTAATTCCCTTTTGTCGGTCGGCCTTCTGGAAAAAAAGTCTGAATTGTTTTTCGGAAAGCCCGTAAGTGTTCTTGACTTTCTGTTTTTCACGCAGCTGGATTCCATAGTCCGAGGGCTTTCCTCGGCGGCGCTGTCCATGTTCACCCGGCGCGTAGCCACGGCGATCGAAGGCGCATTTGTCGGAATAGCAGCGGTCTCCCTTTAAAAACAATTTGATGTTTTCCCGCCGGCAAATTCTGCAGACAGATCCTCTATATCTTGCCAATTCGTCCTCCTTTTAAACCAGACCGTAGCTTGGCGTGCTTTCTTTCATAGTGCTGGCGATCGTACCCGTTTATACACGTCGCCTTTTGGGTGGACGGCAGCCATTGTGGGGAATCGGGGTGACATCTTTGATCATGACCACGTTGAAGCCGGCGGCCTGAAGGGCCCGCAGTGCAGATTCTCTTCCAGCGCCAGGTCCCTTCACATACACCTCAACACTCTTCATCCCGTGTTCCATTGCCTTTTTAGCCGCATCTTCGGCCGTTAACTGGGCCGCAAAGGGCGTACTCTTGCGCGAGCCCTTAAAACCATGGATGCCGGCGCTGGACCAGGAGATAACATTGCCGACCGAATCGGTAATCGTTACGATGGTGTTGTTAAAGGTGGACTGAATGTGAACAACCCCACTGGAGATGTTCTTTCTTTCCTTTTTCTTGGTCTTGGTTTTTCTGGGCATTTATTTTTCCTGACAGGTATTTAAATTACTTTTTAGCCGCACCTTTTTTCTTGATCGCCGACCGCTTGGGACCTTTGCGGTCCGTGCTTGGTGCTCGTCCGCTGACCGTGTACCGGTAAGGACCGCCGGTGCCGGAGTCCCCGGTAGCACCCCAAGTCCATAAGCCGCTTGATGTTCATGGAAATTTCCGTGCGAAGCTCGCCCTCGACCTTATACTCACTATCGATGACCTTGCGGATGCTGTTGACTTCTGATTCTGAAAGATCATCCGTATTGGTATTCGGGTCTATCTTCAACTTCTCGAGGATCCGGTTGGAAGTGGTTCTTCCGATGCCGTAGATATAGGTCAGGCCAATTTCGATCCGTTTTCGTCTTGGTAAATCTACACCAGCGATTCTAGCCAAAGCTCAACCTCCTCTAACCTTGCCTCTGTTTGTGTCTCTTGTTTTCACAGATAACCCGTACGGTTCCTTTTCGCTTGATGATTTTGCATTTACTGCAAATTTTCCTGACGGATGCTCTGACCTTCATGGTTTACTCCTTCATGCCTAACAATCGGATGGGTCGGCGAGCGCCTTTCCTTATAGAAGCGTCTCAGCGGCAATTATTTAGAACGATAGGTGATCCGCCCACGTGTCAAATCGTAAGGCGAAAGCTCGACCGTCACTTTGTCACCGGGTAAAATTTTGATGAAATGCATCCGCATTTTACCGGAGATATGGGCGAGCACCTGGTGTTTGTTTTCAAGTTCGACCTTGAACATTGCGTTGGGAAGCGTCTCTAAAACGATGCCTTCAACCTTGATGGCTTCTTCTTTTGCCATTCGATTCTCCTGCCCCGCATGGGTGAAATTTCCCGATCCCGACGTACGCCGCAAAAATGGGGTTCATTTGTCTATCTGCGGCCCCGGATCCCGCCTTTTTTCAAGAAGCCTTCGTAATGCCGGGTAAGCATGTGCGACTCCATCTGCGCCACCGTATCAATCGCCACACCCACCACGATCAACAGCGCCGTTCCACCAAAGTAAAATGGCACGTTGAAGCGTGAAATCAAGATGGAGGGCAATACACAGACAGCCGATACATATATCGCGCCTCCGAGGGTGATCCGTGTCAATACCCGATCGATATAATCGGCCGTTCGTTTGCCGGGCCGAATGCCGGGGATGAAACCGCCGTTCTTTTTCATGTTGTCCGCTACATCGACCGGGTTGAATGTCACCGCCGTATAGAAGTAGCAAAAGAAGAAGATGAAGCCGACATACAGCAACTCGTAAAACGGATTTCCGGGACGCATGGCGTCGGCGATCGACTTCATCCAGGGAATCGTAATGAAACTGGCGATCGTCGCCGGAAACATGATGATGGACGAGGCGAAAATCGGCGGTATGACCCCTGAGGTATTGATCTTCAAAGGAAGATGGGTACTTTGGCCGCCATACATACGCCGACCGACGACACGCTTTGCATATTGAACCGGTATTCTCCGCTGGCCCTGCTCAACGAAAATGATAAACCCAACCACGCCAATCATGAGGACCATCAATACCACCAGGGCGAAGATGTTCATTTCTCCGGTGGAAATCAGGCGAAAGGTGTTGCCGACGGCCGCCGGCATACGCGCCACAATGCCGGCGAAGATGATCAAGGAAATTCCATTTCCGATGCCGCGCTCGGTAATCTGTTCTCCCAGCCACATGATGAAAGCCGTGCCGGCAGTCAGTGTCAGTACCGTCAGCAGTCTGAACCCCCAGCCTGGCATCAACACAATCGGGGCGCCGCCGGGTGAGGTCATGCTTTCCAAGCCGACACTGATACCGAGGCCTTGAATGATGCTGAGAATGACGGTTCCGTAACGGGTGTACTGCGTGATCTTTTTACGCCCCTGCTCGCCTTCGTTTTTAAGTCGTTCGAGGTGCGGGATAACCACGGTCAGCAGTTGCAGAATAATCGATGCACTAATGTAAGGCATGATGCCAAGGGCGAATACGGAAAGCTGTTCTAGTGCCCCACCGGAAAACATGTTAAAAATACCGAAGATGGTCCCCTCCATCTTGGCGAAGAAGGAGGCCAGCGCGACCGTATCGATCCCGGGCGTGGGTACATGTACGCCGATTCTGTAGACGAATAATAAGGCGAGCGTGTACAGAATGCGTTTTTTCAGTTCAGGAATTTTGAATATGTTTCCGAATCCGCTGCCGACCATGCTTAGATGACCTCGATCTTCCCGCCAGCCGCTTCAATCTTCTGCTTGGCACTTTCGCTAAATCCGTTGATGCGAACGGTCAAGGGAACAGAGACCTCACCCTTGCCAAGGATCTTGATTCCGTCACGATCACCTTTGACAAGCCCGCTCTTTACCAGTGCCACTTCATCAACCACACTCTGTGCTTCAAAGCGGTTCAGGTCCTGGACGTTGACGATGGCGTAGATTTTTTGAAATGATTTTTAAAACCCCGTTTGGGCAATCGACGATGGATGGGCATCTGGCCGCCTTCGTAGCCCGGCCGAACACCGCCACCGGAGCGTGCGTTCTGCCCCTTGTGTCCGCGACCCGCCGTCTTTCCGGTTCCAGACGCTTCACCGCGTCCGATACGTTTCCTTGCCTTGCGTTGCCCTTTTTCAGGTGCGAGTTCATGAAGCTGCATGATTAATTCTCCTCGGCAACCACCAGGTGAGACACCTTCGCGACCATTCCCCGGGTGGAAGGGGTGTTTTTTAATTCCACGGTTCGATTGAGTTTGGTCAGCCCCAACCCGCGAAGAACCTTACGGTGCTTCTCCGGCCTGCCGATCATGCTTTTAACCAAGGTGATTTTAAGCATACCACTCATAGCTCGTTTTCCTTATCTCAGATCCTGGGCCTTCAATCCGCGCCTGGCCGCAACCGACTCGACACTTTCAAGCTGTTTCAAACCGTCGATGGTCGCCTTGACCACGTTGTGCGGATTATTGGTGCCCATGCATTTGGTCAAAATATTTTGGATGCCGACCGCCTCCAGGACGGCACGAACCGCGCCACCCGCAATCACACCGGTTCCCTCGGAAGCCGGTTTAAGCATAACCCTTCCGGCACCGAACTTACCGATGACCTGAAAGGGAACCGTTCCTCGGCCAGCGGGACTTTAACCATATTCTTTTTTGCCTTTTCCACACCTTTACGAATGGCTTCGGGCACCTCGCCAGCCTTGCCGAGGCCGTAGCCGATACTACCTTCTCCGTCACCGACCACAACAATCGCACTGAAACTGAAACGACGGCCACCCTTGACCACTTTCGCGACGCGGCTGATATGCACCACTTTATCGATCAGCTGGTTTTCTTCTGTTTCTTGCTTGAACAAGGTTCTGCCTCCTTCAATGGTAAGGGCTAAAAGTCGAGTCCGGCTTCACGCGCACCATCGGAAAAAGCCTTGATGCGACCGTGATAAAGAAACCCATTCCGATCAAAAACCACTTTCTTGACACCTTTTTCCATTGCCCGCTGAGCCAGCAATTTACCGGTAAAAACCGCTTTAGCAACCTTGCTGTCGAATTTCGGCTGTTCCTTGACGGTTTTTTCGTTGCTGCAAGCGGCCACAATGGTGGTGCCGGTCGTATCGTCGACAATTTGTCCGTAGATGTGCTTACTGCTCCTGAATATTGTCAGGCGCGGTCGCTCGGCGGAACTGATAATCTTTTTACGAATCCTGATTTTTCGTTTGAGCCAGATTCTCTTTTTTTCCTGTGTTGAACTCATTTGTCCATCCTTTAACGGCTGCAGAATTTTGCCCTTACCGGACTCGGCAATGCCATTATCAGCGCGGTTCTATTTTGTTCCGGTCTTGCCGGCCTTGCGCTGAATATGCTCGCCCGCGTACTTGATGCCTTTGCCCTTGTACGGTTCCGGCTTTCTGAGCTTCCGTATCGAAGCGGCGGTCTGGCCCAATTTTTCCTTGTCGATACCGGTCAGCTTGATAACGGTATTTTTATCGACTGTGGCGCTGATCCCCTCCGGCAGGGGGAAATCGATGGGATGCGAGAACCCCAGATTCAACAGGATCGAACTCCCCTTCATCTCCGCCCGATACCCGATGCCATTGATTTCAAGCACCTTCTCGAATCCTTTGCTAACGCCATCCACCATGTTGGCCACCAGGCTCCGTGTCAGCCCCTGAATGGCGTCGGCTTTGCGATCCGCCTGTTCGATCACGACAGCGATGGTGTCGTTTTCAACACTCAGATTGACTGCCGGGTGGATGGTACGGGTGAGGGTTCCCTTTTCACCCTTGACCACAATAACCCCATCTTTGAATTCGACGCTTGTCTTCTGGGGAATTTTGATTGCTTTTTTGCCTACTCGAGACATTTTGCGCACCTCATTCTTGAATCCTGCGCACAGCGCGATAATTGAAGGTCATCCGCTGAACCGCTGTCGTTGACGTCCCTACCACACCGTGCAAAGGACTTCGCCACCCACATTCTTTTCCCGGGCCGCCTTGTCCGTCATCACGCCATGGGAGGTCGACATGATAGCGATACCAAGTCCGTTGTAAACCGGCCTGATCTCTTTGGCGCCGATGTAATTGCGCCGGCTTGGCTTGCTGACCCGTTCGATGTTGATGATCGTATGCTTCTGGGCGCCCGTGTACTTCAGGTAGACGCGCAGAAGTCCCTGTTTGTTGTCGCTGATGAGCTTGTAGTTTCGGATATAGCCGGATTCTTTGAGAACTTTAGCGATCTCCGTTTTGATCTTGGACCCGGGAATGTCGACGCTGTTGTGTTTCGCCTTCCCAGCATTCCGGATGCGGGTTAACATATCGGCAATAGGATCGCTCATTGCTGTTTCCACCTTGATTGATTGTTCGGGTATTTTACTGGGTGATTACCAACTGGACTTTACAACGCCGGGAAGACGGCCCTGGGAAGCCATGTTTCTGAAGCAGATGCGGCAAATCCCAAACTTCCTGATGAAGCCACGCGGCCTCCCGCAAATGGGACAGCGATTGTACGCCCGCACACTGAACTTCGGTTTCCGCTTTGCCTTTTCTCTGAGTGATGTCTTCGCCAATGCTCTCTCCTTGTAACCACCAGGCTATTAATTTCTGAAAGGCATCCCCATCAGCTTGAGGAGTTCCCTGCCTTCTTCATTGGTTTTTGCCGTTGTCACGATACTGATGTTCAATCCCTTGATCTTGTCGATTTTATCATAATCGATTTCGGGAAATATCAGCTGTTCCCGAACGCCAAGGGAATAATTTCCGGCGCCATCAAATGCTTTTCCGGAAATGCCGCGAAAATCCCTGACCCGCGGTAGCGCAATATTGATCAGCTTGTTGAGAAAATCGTACATCCGGTCTTTGCGCAAGGTGACCATGCAACCGATGGGCATTCCTTCGCGAAGCTTGAATGCGGCGATTGATTTCTTAGCCCGCGTCACCACCGGCTGCTGCCCGGAGATCAGTCTCAGCTCTTCTACGGCGGAATCGATGATTTTGATATTGTGAATCGCTTCGCCAAGCCCCATGTTCAAAACGACCTTTTCGATTTTGGGGACCTGCATGGGGTTGCTGTATTGGAACTTATCTTTTAATTTCGGGACTACCGTATCCTGGTAGAATTGTTTTAGATCTGACATCTTCATCCTCCGCGAGCCTGCCTGAACCGGGCTTAAGCGTCTATGATTTCGTTGCATTTCCTGCAGACGCGGACCTTTTTGCCATCGTCCAGGATTTTATTTTTGACCCTGACAGGTTCGATGCATTTGTTGCACATCAGCATCACATTGGACCAATGAATCGGCGCCTCGCTTTCGAGGATGCCCCCCTGACGATTTTGCGCGTTGGGTTTGGTATGCCGTTTGACAACATTGATGTTTTCAACAAGCACGCGATTTTTCTTTTGGATGACCTTAAGGACCTTACCAACCTTGCCTTTATCTTTCCCGGCAATCACCTTAACTTTGTCATCCTTTTTTAACTGGATGGACTCTTTCATCATTTGTTTTTCTCCACGAGGCGGCTCCATCGCTTAGAGGACTTCAGGGGCCAGGGAAACAATTTTCATGAATCGTTTCGCGCGCAATTCCCTTGCAACCGGTCCAAATATGCGTGTGCCAAGCGGTTCGCGCTGGTTGTTGATGAGCACGGCGGAGTTGTCATCGAAGCGAATATAAGATCCATCCAGCCGCCGGATCTCTTTTTTGGTTCGAACGACAACGGCTTTCAGCACATCGCCTTTTTTTACCTTGGCGTTCGGGATCGCTTCCTGTACCGCAACCACGATGATGTCGCCAATACCGGCATAGCGTCGCTTGGAGCCTCCCAGAACCTTGATGCAATAGACCGCGCGTGCGCCCGAGTTGTCCGCTACGGTGAGTTTCGTTTCGGCCTGAATCATTTTCGTCGTCCTTTGCCGCTACACGGCTTTTTCGATAATTTCGATGATGCGCCAGCGTTTTTGCTTGCTGATAGGGCGCGACTCCGTAATCAGCACCTTATCACCGATGTTGCAGCTATTATCCTTGTCGTGAGCGGAAAATTTATTTCGCCGACGGATATATTTTTTATAAAGCGGGTGCTTGACCAGCCGCTCAACCTGCACGACGGCGGTTTTGTCCATTTTGTCGCTGACTACGGTTCCGATGAGTTGTCTTTTGATTCCACGCGTTTTCATGACAGCATCTTAGTCTTCTTTTGAGGGTTGCAGTTTCTGGTTCAAAATGGTTTTCAGCCGGGCGATATCCTTTTTGGTTTGCCCGATTTTTTCGGGTTTTCCAATTGTCCGACTTCATGTTGAAAACGCAGATTGAACAGGGTTTCCTTCAAATCGGCGACTTTCTGCTGAATCTCGTCGGTGCCGAGGTCTCTCACTTCTGCTGCTTTCATAGTTGCTCGCTCCTCTCAACAAAACGGGTTTTGATCGGTAGCTTGTGAGCAGCGAGCCTTAAGGCTTCTTGAGCCATTTCCCGGCTGACCCCAGTCATCTCGTACAGAACTTTTCCGGGACGGATGACGGCAACCCATCCTTCAGGAGCGCCCTTGCCTTTTCCCATACGAACTTCGGCCGGCTTTTTGGTATAGGCTTATCGGGAAACAATCGGATCCAGATCTTGCCACCGCGTTTGACGTGGCGTGTCATGGCAATACGTGCCGCTTCGATTTGCTTGGAGGAGATCCGCCCACAGTCAACTGCTTGCAAACCGAACTCTCCGAAACTCAGACTGCTGCCCCGATAGGCGGCACCCTTCATTCTTCCTTTTTGACTTTTTCGATATTTAACCTTTTTGGGGCTCAGCATTTCCCATCTCCCACAAGCCTAGGCGTTGATTTCGGCTTGATCCTTTTTAAGAATTTCACCATGGAAGACAAAGACTTTGATACCGACCGTTCCGTAGGTCGTCCTGGCTTCGGTGATACCGTAGTCAATATCCGCGCGCAAGGTATGCAGCGGTACGCGTCCCTCCCGATACCATTCCGTACGGGCCATTTCAGCACCGCCCAGTCTTCCCGAGCAAATGATTTTGACACCTTGCGCGCCAAACCGCATCGCCGAGGACACACCGCGTTTCATTGCTCGCCGGAAGGCTACCCGACGTTCAATTTGCATGGCGACATTTTCCGCAACCAACTGTGCATCGACTTCCGGTTTGCGAATTTCTTGAATGTCGATGAGCACTTCCTGGCTGACGCGACCCTCAAGTTCCTTCTTGAGCTTTTCGATCTCAGACCCTTTTTTTCCGATTACGATTCCGGGACGTGCTGTAAAGATCCGGAGTCGAACCCGCCGGGTAGACCGTTCGATCTCAATTTTCGAGACGCCGGCATGGTGCAGTTTCTCTTTGATGAACTTGCGAATCCGAAAATCCTCGAAGATGTAGTCGGCATACTTTTTTCCGGCAAACCATCGGGATTCCCAGGTCTTGACGATACCCAGCCTTAACGAAATAGGGTTGACTTTCTGGCCCAAGCTATTTTCCTCCTTACTGGACTGAACCTTCGGATAACACGACGGTGATGTGCGACGTTCTCTTGAGAATGCGCGCGCCCCTGCCCCTGGCCCTGGCTTTGAAACGTTTCAGGGATGGCCCCTGGTCGACGAATAAATTTCTGACGACAAGATCATCCACGTCGATACTGGTGTTCTGATCAGCGTTGGCAACCGCGGATCGTACGATCTTTTCGACGATACCGGCAGATTTCTGCGGCATGAATTTCAGTGCGTTGATGACGGCACCGGCCGGTTTCCCTTTGATGGTGTCGGCGATCATCCTCACTTTTTGAGGCGAGATGCGCACGTATCGTTGAGTAGCTCTGACCTCCATTTAGGGCCTTCCTTTTTTTATCTTTTAACCTTTGATTTTTTGTCGGCTGCATGCCCGTAGTAGGTCCTTGTCGGTGAAAATTCGCCGAGCTTGTGGCCAACCATGTTCTCCGTGACGAAAACCGGAATAAACTTTCTTCCATTATGGACAGCCAACGTAATGCCGACCATTTCGGGAACGATGGTCGATCGCCGGGACCACGTTTTGATCACCTGGTTGCTCCGCGTGTTCTGCGCATCGTTCACTTTCTTGAAAAGCTTGTGGTCAATAAATGGACCTTTTTTTATCGAGCGTGGCATGATTTCTCCTGCAAAAAATCCGTTGGGAGCCGTCGGTGGCATCGGCTGTGGCGATGCCGCCGTTCAATGGCTATTTCGTGCGCCGTTTCACGATGTAGCGGTCGGTCCGCTTGTTCTTTCGTGTACGGTATCCTTTGGTCGGCATTCCCCACGGTGAACAGGGATGACGGCCACCGGAAGAGCGGCCTTCACCGCCTCCCATGGGGTGGTCGACCGGGTTCATGGCAACGCCGCGGACTTCCGGTTTCTTCCCCAACCATCGCTTGCGCCCGGCCTTTCCCAAGGAAACGTTTTCATGGATCACATTTCCCAGCTGGCCAATGGTCGCCTTGCAGTTCAGCAGCACCATGCGCACTTCGCTGGACGGCAGTTTAACCAGCGCGTAACGGTCCTCTTTTGCCATCAGTTGGGCGAAGGTACCGGCGCTACGGACAATCTGCCCACCCTTACCAATTTTCAGTTCGATGTTGTGGATATGCGTACCCAGCGGGATATTGGCCAAAGGCAAGGCATTGCCCGGTTGAATATCCGCATCGGGGCCGGACATGACCGTATCTCCCACCGACAGCTTAAGGGGCGCGATGATGTAGCGCTTTTCGCCATCGGCGTAATTCAATAAAGCGATCCGCGCGGATCGGTTCGGATCGTACTCAATGCTGGCGACCTTGGCCGGGATACCGTCCTTGTCCCGTTTGAAGTCAATGATGCGATAGTAGCGTTTGTGTCCACCACCGCGGTGCCGCGCGGTCACGCGTCCCAAGGCATTGCGGCCACCGGTCTTTTTAAGAATCCGCGTCAGGCGTTTCTCGGGGGAAGTCGTGGTGATCTCTTCAAAGCCAGCGTAGTTTTGAAATCGACGCCCCGGGCTGGTGGGTTTTACTTTTTTGATTGCCATCTTTCTACTCCTAGCGGCTATACACCTTCAAAGAAATCGATTCGTTCTCCCGGCATCAACGTCACGATGGCCTTCTTCCAATCCTTGCGCTTTCCCAGAATTCGACCGCGCCGTTTGATCTTCCCCTTCACGTTCACGGTTCGCGTCTTGGCCACCTTGACACTGAAAATTTTTTCAATGGCCCTGGCGATCTCGACACGATTGGCGCGCTTGTCAACCTCGAAAGAGAATTGGTTGCTTTCCTCTTTCTGAATGTTGGTCTTCTCGGTGATCACCGGTCGTTTGATAATATCGTACGGATTCATCAGCCCAGTCTCCCCTCTATCCCTTCAACCGCCGGCTGGACAAGCACCAGTTTGGGGTATTTAAGGATATCGTAAACATTCAATCCTTCCGTCTGAAGAATCTTGACGCCAGGAATGTTGCGCGAGGAGAGTTCCAGATGTTCATTACGCCCCCCAAGGACGATCAACGCTTTTTCGGCATCGATGGTCTTGAAAATCCCGGCAACCACTTTTGTTTTGATCGCCTCAAGATCCATATTGTCCACGACGATCAACTGTTGATCCTGCGCTTTGCAGGTCAGGGCCATTTTCAGCGCCATCTTGCGGACCTTTTTGGGCACCTTTTTGGAGTAGTCCCTGGGACTCGGCCCGAAGATGACACCGCCGCCACGCAGCACTGGAGACTTGATATCACCTTTGCGCGCCCGCCCGGTTCCCTTCTGCCGGTAGAGCTTGCGGCGGCTACCGCTGACGTCGGAACGCCGTTTGACCGACGCGCAACCGGCTCTGCGGCCGGCCAGTTGAGCGGTAACGACCTGGTGAAGGACGCTCTTTTTAACCGGTACGTTGAAAATCGCTTCGTTCAGTTCGGCTTGTGAGACGACTTCACCGGCAATATTAATTACATCAACAACAGCCATATTGTTCCTCGTCCAGTGCAGCCCGCTTCTCCGTCACAGCTCACGCCATCGACGGTGTAAAGGCGGCGCCATGTCCCTGCTGCCTAGGCGAACAGGACCTTGTTAATCGTTACGATGCCAGAACGCGGCCCGGGTACGGGACCCTTGAGCAGAATGATGTTTTCCTCGGGGCGGATATCCACGACTTCCAAGTTTCTGACGGTCTTGGTATCCACGCCATACTGACCCGGCATCCGTTTCCCTTTAATAACCTTTGAGGGCCAGGCACTGCATCCAATGGAACCTGGCACACGATGATTCTTGCAACCGTGGGTTTCGCGGCCGCCACCGAAGCCATGTCGTTTCATAACACCGGAAAAACCGCGTCCCTTGGTGGTCCCCGTTACATTGACCTTCTCACCGATATCGAAGATATCATCAGCACTGACGGTCTGGCCCAACGTGTAAGCATCCGGATCGTCAACGGCGACTTCCTTGAGGGTCGCATAGAATGTGTCCCCGGCCTTCTTGAAGTGGCCTTGCAAGGGGCGGGTCGTCTTCTTGGCCTTTTTCTCACCAAAGCCGATTTGCAGCGCCTGATACCCGTCCGTACCGTTTTTTTTGATCTGCGTGACGACACAGGGGCCAACTTGCAATACGGTGACGGGGATGTATGTGCCGTTGGGCGCGTACACCGACGTCATGCCCAGTTTTTTTCCTACCAGTCCTTTACACATTTTCTTTCTTATCCCCTGTTAAAGTTTGATCTCCACATCGACACCAGGAGATAGGTCAAGCTTCATGAGCGCATCGACCGTTTGCTGGGTGGGTTCGAGGATATCGAGCAGCCGTTTGTGCGTCCGCATCTCGAACTGTTCCCTGGATTTCTTATCCACGTGCGGGGACCGCAACACGCAGAATTTGTTGATCTTGGTTGGCAGTGGAATCGGTCCGACCACTTTGGCACCGGTTTTCTTGGCGGTGTCGAAAATATCGCTGGCCGACTGGTCCAGAAGCTTATGATCGTAAGCTTTCAGCCTGATCCGGATCTTGGAGTTCATTATCATCGTTACGGACTCTCTTTTT
>NZ_BBCC01000095.1 GCF_001311845.1 Desulfosarcina cetonica JCM 12296
TCAGTTGCGAATGAATCCGGCGGGGGTGTCTTATTTCATCAGGTTCGGAAGAAATAATGCAATCTGGGGGAAGGGAATCATCAGCCCCACGCCAACGATCAAAGCGATCAGCATGGGAAGGACCCCCTTGAAAATGACCTCCAGTGGAACCGTCCGGGCCACGCCACTGACCACATACACATTGACGCCCACCGGCGGGGTGATCACCCCGATCTGGGTCACCAGGACGATAATGACGCCAAACCACATGGGGTCATATCCCATGGATGCGATGACCGGATAAAAAATCGGCACGGTCAGCATGATAAAGGCGAGGGAATCGATAAAACAGCCCCCGATCAGGTAAACAAAGATAATCAAGGCCATGATGACCGGGGAGGGTAAGTCGAATCCGGCTACCCAGTTGGCCACTTCAAAGGGAATCCGGGTAATCGCCAAAAAATGGCCGAAAATGGTGGCGCCTGCCACGATGACCAGCACCATGCAGGAAATGCGTGTGGTCTCGGAGAGCGCCGCGACAAATCCGCGGAAGTCGAGATTGCGCCGAATCACCGCAATGATCAGGGTGCCCATGGCGCCAATGGCGCCGGCTTCGGTGGGCGTAAAAAATCCGAAAAAAAAGTCCCCCCATGACCATGGCGAAAAGCGCCAGGGTTTCCAATAGGCCGGCCAGGGATTTCATTTTTGCCTGAAGCGTGGTTCGGGGCCCTCTGGGGGCCAGATCCGGTCGAAGGGTGGACCAAATGACAACGGCCAGGATAAAAAGCACGGTCAGGAAGATACCGGGGATGATGCCGGCAATAAAAAGTTTTCCGATGGACTGCTCGGTCATGATGCCGTAAATGATGAAGACGACGCTGGGCGGGATGAGGATCCCCAGACTGCCGCCGGCGGCAACGACGCCGGTAGCCAGACTATCATGGTAGTTGTATCTTTTCATTTCCGGAAGGGTGACGGCAGCCATGGTCGCGGCAGTGGCGTTGGTTGAGCCGCAGATGGCCGAAAAACCGGTGCAGGCGCCCAGCGTCGCCACGGCCATACCGCCGGGCCAGTGGCCGATGAAGGTGTAGGCCACTTTGAACAATCGGCTGCTGATACCCGAATGAAAGGCGATCTGCCCCATCAGGATAAACAGAGGAATCACGGTCAGGTTGTACGATCCGAAGACATCCAGGAGGTCTTTGGCCGTGAGGTTGAGCGCGGCATCCGGGGAGACCAAATAGGCGAACCCGCTGATTCCCAGGAGCATCATCAGAAAGCCCACGGGCATTTTGGAGAAAATCAGCACAAACAACAAAATAAGACCGGCAATGCCGGCCATGGTAGGACTCATGACTTGCTCCTTTACCTGACGTCCGTTAGGGAAACCTGCGGGCCGATGGCTTTCAACGACCAGACCACGGTATGGAGATAGAGTACCGCGGACAACATGGCACATCCGATGGCAATGCCGTAGACGAATGGTAGATGGGCATCTGCAGGGTCATGGAGACCTCTCCGCTGGTTTTTAGATCCCCCGCGGAAGCGATGCACTGACGGCAAACGACGCTGAAGAGCAGGGCACAGATGCCGGCATTGATCGCCTCGACAATGCACTGCACCTTGCGGGGAAGCCGCTGAACCAGGAACTCGACGGCGATGTGGCCTTGGTCCACGGAGGTGCGAGCCAGGGAAAAGGAGACGAAAACAGCGCCCAGCATACCGACCATTTCATAGGTGCCGGGTATGGGATGACGAAAGAAACGCAACAGCACATCAAGGCTGGTAAGGATCATCATGCCCATCACGGCCAGCATGGCGATACCGTTGAAGAACGACGCCAAACGCACCACGAGCCGTTCGATCGGAGCCACAAAATTAGATTCCGGATTCATTTTCAATCTTCTGCGATGGGTTCGTATTTTTCTCAATGGCTTGGGTCAACATGTCCACATAGGCCGCGCCATCCAGGTTCTTGGCGGTCGTTTCGGCAATGTAGGCATCGATGATGGGGCGGACATTGGCCTTCCATTGTTGATTCTGTTCATCGCTGAGCGGGATAATCTGGTTTTCCAGACTGAGGGAGTAGTCGCGTCCTTCCTGATCGTTCTGATCCCAACGCTTGCCATGGACGTCGATCCACTTGCGGCTGGTGGCCTCGAAAATGTTCTGGAGCTCCGGATCCAGGGCAGCCCACTTGGATTTATTCATGACAACGAACATCGCCGTGGTATAGCCCACAACATGACAATCCGTGGTGTATTTGATGACTTCCGCCTGGCGCCATCCCTTGAGCGCTTCAATGGGACCGAAGGTGCCGTCCACCACCCCTTTTTGCAGGGACTCGTACGTATCCCCCTGGGGCATGGCCACGGGAATGCCGCCCAAGGCCTTGACCACCTTGGCGCTGAGGCCCGTGGAACGAATCTTCAGTTTTGCCAGGTCGGCCAATGTTTTAACCGGTTTGCGGGTATGCAACAGACCCGGGCCATGGGCGTGCAGGTAAAGTACCTTTACATCGTCCATCTCCGTTGGCTTGAATTTGGCGTAAAAAGCATTGGCTACATTCGTGGCCGTTACGCCGTCGGGATACCCCAGGGGCAGATCCAAGGCTTCCATGGCCGGAAACCGGCCTCGGGTGTAGGCGAAGCAGGACATGCCAATATCGGAAATACCGTTGACCACACCGTCATAGCACTGATTGGCCTTGGTCAGCGTCCCTCCCGGAAAGACGGTGATTTTGACCCGGCCGGAGCTGAGGCGTTCAATCTCCTCGGCCCAGGCGATACCGGCCAGGCACTGACCGTGGGTGGGCGGGAAAAAGATGCTGTAGGTCAGCTGAACCGAATCGGCGGCAGCGGTGGGTGATACTGGGGTGATGATGGCAAGCATGGTCAAGGTTAGGCTCAAGGCAAGCAGGCGGAAGGGGGTCATGGGCGCGCTCCTTTGGACTGTTATTGAACGTGTATCAAGCGTGTTTGTCGATCCGTGTTTGTAGACCAGGGAAGACGAACCGGTAATCGTCGCCATGGGGACGGCACCGGCAAAACGTTCGAAACTTGATATAATTGGTTTTGGCTGTCAACCGCTTTTTATGCCGAATCCAGTTTAGATCGGTCAGGGGTATTGTCATTCGGTGGCAGATTGCTTTATAGTTAGCGCCAATACAGAAGATTCATGGTGAGGTTGATCAACCGATATCCACCCCATATGGGAACCCCTTCCCAGTAACGCCCAAGGAAGCGCATGCCATTGATTGATTTTGAGGAATTCAAGACTATTAGCCAACGCGTCAGCCTGAATATCCCTGAAAACTGCCCATGGCGTTGGGACAGGGAGTTCAATCTGGCGCTGACGGTCATCGACCGCCAGGATGAGATCATGGTCGAACTTCCGCTGACACTGGAATTTGCCGATAAATGGGACTTTGCCACCATTCAGGATGCCGATGAGCCGATTCGGGAATTTTTCCAGGCCGGGTGGGGCATTATTCCGGGACAAAAGGTGTTCACCTCCCATCCGGTCAACGGTAACGTCCTTTATGTCGCCTGGTGGCCATGGGGTGATGATGAGCGGATTTCGCTTCGGATGGGGCTGATGTCGATCTCGGTGGAGAAACTGAACCCTGCCGAGGTGAAAAAACTGATCTGCGATTGGTTGAACCTCGCCCCCTGATGGTTGTGTTATTTCGCGGTGATGAATCCGTCAAAGGTTGTGTTTGCGGATCTTATTGCGCAGTGTGGTGTGGGAAATTCCCAGGTGGATGGCCGCTTGCCTGAGGCTTTTTGCCGAGCCGATGGCCCTGGCGATGATACGGCGTTCAACCTCGGCCACTTGCCGGGCAAGGTTATTGCCGTTGGACGGCGACTGCGGGTTTCCCCCAAGAGAAGCGGGTGATGTCGTTAATTCGAAGCTGAAAAGGATAGACGCTTCGTCGATCCAATGGCCGTCGCACAAAATGGCGGCGCGTTCGATAACGTTTTTCAGCTCCCTGACATTCCCCGGCCAGTCGTGGTTGACCAATTTTTCCAAGGCTTCGGGAGAGAGCCGCTGAAGCGCTCCGCCCAGCTTGCAGTTAAACTGAAAAAGAAAATGGTCCGCCAGGATGGGAATATCATCGCGCCGGGCCCTCAATGGCGGCAGATGGATGGGCAGCACATTGATGCGGTAATACAAATCTTGTCTGAAAGCCCCTTTCTCCACCAACTGTTCCAGGTTACGGTTGGTGGCGGTAATGATGCGGGTGTCGACATCGATCTCTTTTGATCCGCCAACCCGGCGAACTTGTCTTTCCTGAATGGCGCGTAGAATTTTTGCCTGGGGGCCGGGGGGGAGCTCGCCGATCTCGTCAAGGAAAAGGGTTCCCCCGTTGGCCTGTTCGAACAGGCCGGCCCTGCCGTTTTTTTCCGCTCCGGTAAACGCGCCACTTTCATAGCCGAACAGCTCGCTTTCGAGTAGGGTCTCGGGAATGGCGGCGCAGTTTACCGGAACGAAGGGGCCGATGCGCATGCTTTCGGCGTGGATCGCCCGGGCAAAAAGCTCCTTGCCCGTCCCGCTTTCTCCGCGAATGGAAACAATGGCGGGCGTTGTTGCAATCTTGCGGGCAAAAGCGATGGCTTGCTTGACCGAAGGGGTACCGCCCACAAAGGTATCGAAGGTGATTTTTTCTTGTTGGACGACCTCTTCCACCAGGGCCTTGATCGCCTTCATTTCCTTCATGATTTCCACGGCGCCGATGATGCGGCCTGCGGAATCGATGATCGGACGCGCGCTGCTGAAAAATTCGAATCGGCCCTTCTCCGTGGATACATGACGGCGCAGGCGAGTATGGGGGGTGCCGTCAAGACATGCCAAGATGGTCGAATCCGTGCTCGCCAGGGTGTCCAGCCGGTGACCGACCAGATCGTCGTTCCGGCAGTTCAGGAGGGTCCGGGCCAGTTGGTTGATGGTGGTAATCCTGCCGTTGCCGTCGATGGAGACAATGCCGTCACTCACATTGTCCAGTACCGTCTGGAAGGTGTTCTGGCGATTTTCGTTGGGTAAGGTTTGAATGATGCGGATGGATTGAAGGCCGTCGATACCGGAAAGGGTTTCCAGAACCTCTTTGGCCGACAAGGCGCGGTCCCCCGGATGGATTTCCAGGTAAACATCCGCCATGTCGTTCTTTCGTTCGACCTCCATGGAGATAATGTTCATGGCTTGGTCGGCAAGACGACTGGATATATCGGCGACCACGCCAATGCGATCCCGGAACAGCAGATTGAGCTTAACGGATGGGTGCAACAGGCATTCTCCATGGCCAAAAGGGGAGGCGAAAAAATGACAACCATTGAAAAATATCATAAAAAGTCAGGGCTGGAATGACAAGCGGCAATTACAGCCTGATAGCCGGCCAATTCGGGATCATGCGTATGCACCTAAAAGAAAAACCGAAAATAGAATAACCGAGGGAAAATGCATTCTCCCTCGGCAACACGGAGAAATCGACAAACCATGATACACCGTCTTCTGATGCTTGGCAGCCTAACGGGCCTCCTTTTGTCATTTTACGCCGGTAGTCTTATGGCGCAGGAGAAAAGCGACCGCTTGCTGACCGCCTTGGCGTTTGAAAAACCGGTTACGCTTTGCGGAGAGCCCGTGCCGGTGGATGCCCAAGACGTGATCGAGCGCTACGAGAAAGAGATGCTGGTGTCCCTGGGGGACCGTGCCCAGGTCATTCTCTGGCTCAAACGCAGCACCCGCTATTTTCCGTTTATCGAAAAGATGCTGCGGGAAAGGGGGATGCCAGACGATCTCAAATACCTGGCGGTTGTCGAAAGCGCCTTGCGACCGCAGGCCGGTTCGAGCAAGGGGGCCATGGGCATCTGGCAGCTGATGCCCCAAACGGCCAGGAATCTCGGCCTGACGGTCAATGGCGCGTTCGATGAACGGCGTAACTTCTACTTGAGTACACCCGCCGCATTGACGTACCTCGAAATGCTGTATGAACAATTCGCATCGTGGAGCCTGTCACTGGCCGCCTACAACATGGGCGAAAAGGGGCTTGAAGCCAGATTCTCGAACAAGAGGCCCATGACTATTACCACCTTTACCTGCCGCTTGAAACCCAGCGCTTTGTTCTGCGCGTGCTGGCGATCAAACACATTATGGAGCATCCTGAAAAACATGGTTTTTTTCTCACAACAGCGGACTATTACCCTCCGAAACGGTTTGCGATGATCAGGGTCCAAAGCGTCACCGATATGCCGCTGCGGTTGATTGCCCGGGCGGCCCAAACGGACTTCAAAACCATTAAGGATTTTAACCCGGAACTGCGGGGGTATTACCTGGCCGCCGGCACCCGTGCCCTTAGCATCCCTGAGGGCGGGACCACCGGTTTTCAGCAGCGACTGGCCCAGCTTGTCGATATGGAGAAACAAAACCGCCGCCAGCGGATGTATGAAGTCAAGAAGGGGGACAGCCTCACGGGAATCGCCGACAGATTTGATGTGCCCGTGACGGCACTGCTCATTTGGAATCGGATCGGCATCCATGATGTCATCCACCCCGGGCAGCGGTTGATCGTCGCTCCCGCGCCGGGTGTCAATCCGCCCCATGCCATGGATAAAGATGCCGAGGTGAGTGAATGATCGAGAAAATTATTGCCAATGGGCATCCCGGAGCCGGTACGGTCGCGTTGGATATCGCCATCAAATTAGGGATCGACCACACGGGTGGTGCTACGCAAATGAAATGGTACCTGAAAAATACGATCTTCAGCGACTCAGCGAGGACGCCGAGATGACACCGCTGGCCAAAGCGGTTGAGGCGTCCGATGGTTCGCTGTTTTTTACGGTGGAAAAGGGCTCACCCATGGCTGCCGAGGCCGTTCGCAAACGTACCGCGCAGTTTAACAAACCGATGCTTGTGGTGAATCTGGATCAGGCGAATGCATTTGGTGCTTCCAGAAAGATTGCCGAATGGATCGGGGAGAACCGGATTGGGTGCCTGCATGTGGATGGCGCGGTAAACAACGCGGCGTTCAACGCCAAGGTGGCCGGCATCCTGGAAGCGACGTTCTTTTTGACCATGATGAATACCGGCATCGGCTCACCGCTGGCCTCGATGGTCGAAAAAGAGCGTATCCCCGGCCCGCCCGTCCCGTCCCCAACCAGTCTGGATGCCGCCCTTATCCATCTGGAAAAGGAACTGTCCTTGAAGGACAAGGCCACCATTGCCAACATGGTGGAAACCGAGCTGGTTTCCTTGCATTTTACCTTGGGAAACTATATCAATAACCGATTTGATCTCTTCTCGGCCGACAGCGAATTGTTGACCGACTGCCGACGCCGTTCGGGCCGTTGGACGCTGGCGCCCGAAGAGACGGCGGCCGTGATTATCCGGTTCCTTTGGGAACACCTCCGGGAAACCTACCGTATCCGGATCATCAAATAATCTTCACTGATTCCTTTGGAACCGTTCATGCTGACGCTTCCCCATGATACCGAAACGTTGATTCGACTGATCCAGCAACGCCTGTTTTTGCGTTCACCGGGTAAATTCCGATTCGAAACCCGTGGCGACCTTAGAGAAATTTCAGCCGTCCTCTTCCTGCTCGGGACGGACCAACGCACGGGTGAACCCTGTCTGATCCTCAACAAGCGGTCGCGTCACGTCCGTCAGCCAGGCGATCTGTGTTGCCCTGGAGGCGGTGTTGCGCCGATCATTGATTTTGGGTTGACGCAGGTGCTGCAATTGCCCTTCACACCGCTTACCCGTTGGCCGCATACGCGCTGGTGGCGTCGTTATCGCCTTGCGGATTTTTCGAAGCTCTCCCTGCTTTTGGCAACGGGTTTGCGAGAAGGCTTCGAGGAAATGCGTCTCAACCCCTTGGGAGTCCGGTTTCTCGGCCCCATGCCCGCCCAACAACTGGTCATGTTCAGGCGCGCCATCTATCCCATGGTCGCTTGGGTCAACCACCAACAGCATTTCACGCCCAACTGGGAGGTCGAAAGCATTGTCCGGATTCCCCTGCATGCCTTTTTCGATGCGACCCATTACGCCCGCTATCGGATTTCATTCAGCAAAAGGATCCCCGGTACGGGACACCTGCCCGATCGTGAGATGCCCTGTTTTGTCTATCACCCCGATGGCCCCCAGGAATTGCTCTGGGGGGCGACTTACCGGATCACCGAACATTTTCTGAAAATCGTTTTCGACTATACGCCACCGCCGATGGAGCGGTTGAGGGTGATCAAGCGGCGCTTGGGAGAGACCTATATGCAGGGGAGCACACTGACCTGATCCATGCTGGATGGAGAAAAAGCAACGCGCAAATCGTTGATTTTGTGCTGTTGGTGATGTAAAAAGCCTCTTCCCATACGTTTGTTAACCCGGTTTTGGCTGACGGAGCAAAGACAATGGTCGCAAAAAAAAGTGAGCATCCACACCATCCGTCGGGATCAGCAGGCCCCCCTTACATTGATTCTGAAACAATACCCCGATGGATGGAGTTATGAAGTCCAGGATCTTCCCAGTGGGCCCCTGCCAATGCCCTGGCGTGCGAAAAGTGGTGAAGCGGCTGAAAGGCGACTGCGCGAAAGCTATGATCAAGCCATTTGGATGATTACCGTTCTTGAAGAGGCTGCGCCGTCATGAGTTGAACCCTCATCATTTTGATCATGCGAGGACGACCCTATGTCTGTATTTGACTATGAACAGTGTTTTTCGCAACAGGTACTGGACGACATCTTCCCTTCACAACGGGCCGACCGTTTCTTCGATGCGCTTTTTGGCGATGCCAAGGAGGGCGCCTACGATATCCGTTTGGCCTACAACCGGGCGACGAACGATCAAATCGAGTTCGAATTCCAATTAAACCAGCGTCCCGGCCGATGCCTGGCCTGTAACCTGACCCACGGCCTGCCGGAGGTGTTCATGCGTCATCCGGTGATCGATTTGGCCGGCCTGGTTCAATCCATCAATGCCCGTTTGACCAACGGCAAACATTGTGACGCATGGGAATTGGGTCGCACGCAGGAAGTGTCACCCCAACGGCATGTGATCCCCTTGCGCATCGGTCTGGCGGATGCGTGATAGCCCTGTTGCTACCGATGAAAGACACGGGCCAGAATCGTTGACAATTCATCGATTGTGTAGGGTTTCTGAATAAATCCGTCCCCCATGGCATTTTCCTGCTGTTCCTCCAGCCCATCCAGGCTGTAGCCGCTGGAGAGGATCACCTTGACATCCGGACGGATGGCCTTCAATTCGCCCAAGACTTGACGGCCGTTCATATCGGGCATGATCATGTCCAAAAGGACACCATCAATACGGTCTTTTTCGATTGTAAAACGGTCGATGGCCTCTTGACCGCTGCCGGCGGTAACGACTTGGTACCCCAGATCCTGCAAGATGGCGCATAGCGCCTTCAATACGAAGGCCTCATCATCCACCACCAGCAGCCTGCCCGATCCGGCTTCGGCAGCCGCTTCCGATGACGCGCGTTGCCCCTCCTCTTGGGAAGGACAATCCGCCAGTGGCAGGTAAATGGTGAAAGTGCTCCCTTTGCCCACCTGGCTTTGAACGTCGATAATACCACCATGATTTTTAATGATGCCGAAAGCCGATGCCAACCCCAGTCCGGTTCCACGCCCCATTTTTCGGGTGGTGAAGAAGGGGTCGAAGATGCGTTTCATAATTTCCGGCGCAATTCCCTTGCCCTGATCCTGAACCTTGATAGCCGCATAGGATCCTGGTTTGGCGGAAAAAGGCGTCGTGAAGGCCGCATCCAAAACCACACAATCGGTTGATACGCGAAGCGTCATGTTGTCGGTCATGGCCTGCCAGGCATTGACGTACAGATTGAGCAACACTTGGTCGATTTGGCCTTGATCGGCGTTCACCAATTGGGCCTTGTCCGCATAGTGTGTCAAAATGCGGACTTCTTTTTTGGTACGGCCGAACATGTCGGTGGTTCGCTTAACCGCTTCGTTGAGGTCGACCGAGGTCACCCGATACTTGCCCCCACGGGCATACCCAAGCAACTGGCGGGTCAGACTGGCGCCACTTTCGACGCAATGTTCAATGGCCTGCAAATAGCTCGAAAGGGGACTGTCGCGGCCGATTTTTGTCTCCAGTAAAGAAACGTTTCCCATCACGCCCATTAGTAGATTGTTGAAATCATGGGCAATACCTCCTGCTAGGGTGCCAACCGCCTCCATGCGCTGGGCGTAATTGAGTTGTCCTTGAAGTTTTTCTTTTTCGCGTTGCGCAATGAATTTTGCGGTAACATCGCGGGCCAGACCGCGAAAACCGGTAATCTTGCCCGTGTTTTCATGAATCAGGGCTGCGCTCAAATCCAGAATCTTATTTTCCCCATTTTTGGTTGTCACCGGATAGGTGATGACGCGTACGGGGTCGCCGGACTGTACCATTTTTACAAAGGCGCGAATGACCTCCCGTGTGGCTTGATGCGTTGCGTAGTGTCTGAAGTGCATGCCGAGAAGTTCCTGCGCTGAATATCCCATGATCCGTCCGGCGGCGTCGTTGACGAAGGTCAGCCTGCCGCGGTAGTCCGTTTCAAAATAGGCTTCTTCAATGGTGTCCAGGATGGTTCTGTATTTTTCCTCGCTGATGCGTAATTGTTTTTCCATGGCCTGGCGTTGCTCAATTTGGGCCAGGAGCCCATCATTGGCCTTTTGCAGTTCCATGGTACGTGCTCTGACCAATGCCTCCAGCTGCTCTTTGTATTTAAGTAATTCAGCCTCGGCCATTTTTCGGTCACTGATGTTACGCAAGGATCCGATGATGCGATAGGGTTTTCCCGACCGTGTGCGCAAAAGAATCGAATTCAAGCTGCAATACATCAGCCTGCCATCCTTATCCTTGAAAACCACTTCATGGTCGTAAATTCGTCCCTTGTCTTTCAGAATCGCGACCATATCATGGCGGTGCTCGGGCTCACTGTAAAATTTGAGGGTGGTTTTGCCGATCAGTTCATTGCGTTTGTAGCCGGAGACTTTTTCGATCGACGGACTAATCTCGATCATGGTCCCATTGAGTGACGATTCCCAGTAGACATCCTGAATATTGTTAAAAATACCCAAATACTTGCGATGGCTGCGTTCAACGGCGGTTTTCATTTCACCGAAGGCATTGGCGGTTTCCTGAATTTCGCTATAGACCGAGCGGATGGGCGGGAGGGGCACGGTTTGACCCAATTTCATTTTCCGAGACGTGGCTTCCAAAAGCGCGATGGGACGGATGACACCCCGGGCGAGAAGAAAGCCGATAACGGCGGCGAAGAAGGAGATGGCGATGGTCACCCAGATATTGAGTCGTCGGTTGGCGTTAATGGCACCGAGGTAATCCGCTTCGGGCAGGTAGACGCCAATGATCCACGGCCATTGGGCGTTTGAAAAAGGGGTGAACATGGCCAGGTAGTCCTGGCCGTCATTTTCAAAACGCGAGAAACGCGATCCGTCCATTACCAGCATACCCGCAGCGTCAGTTTCTATTTTTGCTGCGGCAAAGGCCTTGCGGCTAAATAGATCGTCCAGCTCCTGTATTTTTACCAGGCGAAAGGAGCCGTTGCCGCTCTGATCCACGACCTTCAGTTTGTCAATTTCGCCAAAGGCAACCACATCGGCGTTGCGGTTGATCATGAACGCCTTGCCATGCTTGCCGATTTTCAAATTTCCGATGAATGTGGATAGCTGATCAATTTCGATGTCCACGCCAACCACGCCCCTTAACATGCCTTCAGAATCGAAAAACGGCCCTGCAATGGTAATTCCCGGTTTTTGTGAGGTGTAGAAAATGTAGGGGTCCGTCCAGACGATCCGGTTTTCGGCAATTGCTTTCTGATACCATGGCCGCTTCCTGGGATCATAGGCGTCCGCGTTGTCCACATCGCTTGCCTTGAGGTGGAAGTCCGCGTCACGGTAAGACAATCGGACGTGTCGGCCCGTTTCGCGGTTCAGGATGACCTTTGTCCGAAACCCACCCTTGTCATACCGCTCGAAGTGGCGCACATCATAAAAATCACCGTTGGGCGTTCCGACATAAATGCCGGCAAAATGAGGGTTGAGCGAGAGTTGATCATACAAGTAGCGCTCGAGAAAACCATTTTTTCGGTATCGCTGCTGACCACATTGGCTGCCAGGAGCCGTCGGGTCAGCGCTGCTGCGCTATGGGCGTGCAGGAGATGGTTTTGGGATTGCTCCATGGCCAGCCCGGCAATGTTCTGCATGATGTCCCTGGCATGCTGGCGCAACACCTGTTGGGAGGTGAGATAGGAAGACGTCGTGGTGGTCAATTCGGTTCCCCAAATCAATCCCAGGAAACCGGCGATCAGGGCCCAGCGGATGGAAATCTTCATCGGCATGGTGGTGTAACCTTGTTTTTTCAGGTGTGTCCAATGTGCGGATCAGTGTGGACTCTGCGACTTGATGCTGCTTCAACGCGCTTTCTGCTGTCTGTAACGGTTTTAAACTTTCCATGTATACAGGCGAGCTTGCGCTTTTCAAGGAAAAATTGGGTGATGGGGCAAAATCCGGTGTTCAGTAGCGCTTTTGGTGGCGCTTCCATGGGGCGTCTTCCACTCGCCATCGGCCGAAACCTTGTTGACCTCCCTTGATGAATTCAGTCATTAACGCTATAGAGATCGATATTTGCGAGGTCGCCATACTTTCGGGAACAAAAACAGAATGCGAAAAACGGCAAACGTCCTCCTGACCGCTGCCCCTTGGCCGCTTTTCAATCGGCCATCGTTGCCGCTGGGCGCGTTGAAGGCCTACCTGACCAAGGCGTTGCCCCAGGTTACCGTCACGGCCAACCACTTCTTCTTGGAGGTGGCCAGGGCCGTCGGCTATGGCGCTTACCAAGCGGTTTCCCGGCGCGTATGGCGAGCGAGGCAATCTATGCGGCGTTGCTTTACCCCGAACGTGCCGACCAGGCCGAAGCGCTATACCGCAGCACCTTACCGCGTAACGATGCGGCTTCCGACCATTTTTCACACCTGGCGCTGACTGCTGAACATGAATCCGAACGATGGTTAAGCCGGATCGACTGGGAGTTGGTGGACCTCGTCGGCTTTTCGATCTCCTCCTGTCAGACCACGGCATCCCTCTACTTGATCTCGCGGGTCAACGCCATCCGGCCGAATCTGCCGATCGTTGTTGGTGGATCTTCCTTCTCGGCCCAGGCGGCTCGAGGGCTGCTGAAACAATTTCCCCAGATTGACTACGTGATTATCGGTGAGGGGGAGCGCCCTTTGACCGAATTGGTTCGCCGGATGATACTCGCCGGAAATGGCAATCGTCCGAACACGCTGCCTGCCGGCGTATGTTCCGCCGCTCAGTCTGATCCAGATGCCGTCCGTTTCAATCAATTGCAGCGTCTGGATGCGTTGCCGACACCGGATTATGATGATTATTTTGATATCTTGGATCAACTGCCCGTTTCCGAGCGGTTTTTCGCGACGTTGCCGGTGGAGGCATCGCGCGGATGCTGGTGGCAGGCAAAAGAAAAGGCCCGGCGTTTCAAGGGATGTGCGTTTTGCAACCTCAACCTACAATGGCAGGGATATCGAACAAAAACGGCTCAGCAGGTTGTTCGGGAGGTGAATACACTGGTGAGACGCCATCAGGTGCTCTCACTGGCGTTCGCCGACAATGCCCTGCCCCCACATGGCAGTGCGGCGTTGGCCGATGGCCTCCGGTCACTGGAATGGGACCTCTCCATTTTTGCCGAGCTCAGGGCGACCACGCCGCCCGAACATATCCGGAAGCTGGCGGCGGCAGGGCTGGACACCGTGCAAGTCGGCATCGAATCGCTGTCCGGACGCCTCCTCAAGAAGATGAACAAGGGGACGCGGGTCATCGATAACCTGTTCATCATGAAGGTGTGCGAGCTTTACGGGATCGCCCATTCATCCAACCTGATCCTGCATTTCCCGTCGAGTGACGCATCCGATGTTCATGAAACGCTTCAAACGCTTGATTTTGTCCAATGGTACCGTCCCTTGAAAACCGTGGGGTTCTGGCTGGGGCTGGGAAGCCCCGTGTATCGGTTGGCCAGGGATTTTCACATTCGGGCCCGTTTCAATCATCCCAACCTGAAAAAGCTTTTCCCTGCACGGGTGGCCAATGGGCTGCGTTTCATGATTCAAGGATACCGGGGGGACCGCCAGCAACAGCGGCGATTGTGGCAACCGGTCGAAACACGCGTTCGTGAATGGTCCGGGAATTATGCGCGGTTGCAGAAACAAACCGGTGGAAGCCCTGCTTTGACTGCACGGGATGGGGAGACTTTTATGATTGTGAAACAGTATTGGCCGGATCGGATGCCCATTAAGCACCGACTTACCGGTGTTTCGGCGGCCATCTACCGTCATCTCCACCATCCGGGTACCCTCCGTCAACTGGCCGAAGCGTTCCCCACCCATGAGCGTGGCCAGATTGAGCGGTTTCTTCACGCCATGGTGGTCAAACGGCTGATGTTCAAAGAAAACGATCAATACTTGAGCCTGGCGGTCCGTCCGGGAAAAGGGAGACGCCGCATGCCGCACCTGATCCTGGCCCCCTTGCGCGGGTTTACCGACGGGGTGTTCAGGAATGCTTTTCAACGGCATTTCGGCGGGATCATCGAGGCCGTGGCGCCATTTGTCACCTCGATCAAAGGGCGGCGGATCAAACCCTCGCACCTGGCCGACCTGATGCCTGAAGATAACCCTCAGTTGCCGGTGGTTCCTCAGATTTTGAGCAATCATGGTGAGGATTTTATCTGCCTGGCCAATGCCCTGGTCGATCTGGGATACACGGAGATAAACTGGAACCTGGGCTGCCCTTATCCCATGGTGGCCAAAAAAACGGGGTTCCGGACTGCTGCCGTTTCCGGAAGAAATCGATCGTCTGCTGGAGATCATCTGCCGTGGATTCTCCGGCAAGCTTTCGGTCAAGACCCGTCTCGGACGCTTTTCCGCCGATGAACTGGAAAGCCTGATTCCGATCTTCAATCGCTATCCCCTCGAGCGGATTATCATCCATCCCCGCACCGGCGTGCAGATGTACGATGGCCGCGTCGATCTTTCGGCCTTCGCACATTATCTCCCGCAGTTGGCGCATCCGGTGGTGTACAATGGCGACATCCATCATCCCCTAACATTTACCTCACTGATGGCGCAATTCCCCGGCGTGGCCGCCTGGATGCTGGGGCGCGGGCTTTTGGCCAATCCCTTTCTGGCGAGATGATCCAAGGCGGTGGGGCGCCGGTCGAAAACCGCCGGCAGCGCTTTGCGGCTTTCCATGCCGACTTGGTGGCGGGATACAGCGAGCGGTTTTATGGGCCCGGCCATGTGTTGGACCGGATGAAGGGTTTCTGGGGGTATTTTTCAAGTGGGGTTATGAATGGCCGGCGGATGCGCAAACGTGTCCATAAAATCAGCCGCCTGGATCGATACCTGGATGCGGTCGCCGTCTGGATTGAAGATGAGGCCAGCTGGCTGACATGATTTTTTCCCTGTTGCCGACCTCTTGATGATGGGAGCCCATGCATGCAACCCAAAACAGTTTTGATTGTTGACGATGAATTAAGCATTCTGGTCCCGTTGCAGTACCTGCTGGAAAAAGAGGGCTACGTGCCGAAATTGGCTCAGAGCGGCAAGGAGGCCATCGAAAAGATCGGCGAATTCAAACCGGCGCTGGTTTTGTTGGATATCATGCTACCGGATCTGGATGGGTACGAAATATACCAGCTTATTCGCAGCCGACCGGAATGGAACGCGATCCGGATCATCTTCCTCAGTGCCAAAAATCGGGATACCGATATCGCCAAGGGACTCGCCATGGGCGCCGACGCCTATATTACCAAACCTTTTTCCAATCGCCAGCTGATGGACAAAATCCACGCACTCATCGGGCCGGCCGGCGATACCTGAACGCCGGGCCTTAAGCGCCTGCCTGAAATCAAACCACCCCTAAATGAGGGTCGTCAGGTAATCCCTAAGCTGAATACGCTGGTTTGTCAGCCCCAGTTTTTTACGCAAACGGTTGCGATGGGCTTCGATGGTTTTCGAGGAGGCGTTCAGAATCTCGGCAATTTCCTTGGTCGTTTTATTCTTGCGAACCAAATCGGCGATTTGAATCTCAGTAGGGGTCAGGTCAAAATACTTTAGTGGGATCTGACGCATAAAAGGGGCGACAATATTGGCAAGGTTGGTTTGGATGATTTCCACATAGACCGCTTGTTTTTCATCCAACGGGCTGCGACTCAATTTTTCCAAGAAGGGGGTTACCAGATCCTTGACATTGGCCACGATGACCCCTTCCATGTGAACCTGATCTTCTTCACGGCTTTTCAGCAGAACATTCAGGGCGGTATTCACCTCCTCAAGGGCGATGCTTTTTTCCTTGAGGGCTTTCTCACTTTCCTTCAGTTTTTTTTCCGCGCGTTTCCGTTCGGCGATTTCACGATTGGCGCGCTTGAACAGCTGTGCATTCTCGATGGCCGTGGCCGATGCGTCGGCCAGGGCTTCGAGAAGTTCGGCATGGGAAGCGTTAAAACGACCGATCTGCCGGTCCACGACTTGCAAAGCACCAATCACGGTGCCTTTGACCCGCATGGGGACACTGACCAGGGAACGCAATTCCACCTTCATGGTATCGGCCACTTTGCGGAAATGGCGCATATCGGTGTTGGTATCCGAGAGAATGACCCGTTCGCCATATGTGCTGACCCATCCAGCAACCCCTTCACCCGGCGCAAGGCGCCATCCTTTGACGATGTTGCGCTGAAAACCGGCGGCCTGTTGGCAAATCACCTCTCCGGTCCGCGCATCCTTCAGCCAGATGGAGCTGCCGACCACACCAAATAAGGCCCGAATGGCTTCCAAGATGGTGGATAGGACCCGATCCAGTTCCAAGCTGGAATTGATGGAGAGGAAAGAATCGCAAATTAATTCCAATTCACTGTTTCGGCGTGAAAGGCTTGCGTTTTTTTCTTTCAACGCAGCGATTTCGGCCTTCAGTCGCTCGGTACCGAGGGCTTTGTGAGTTTCTGGTGCAGTCGATGCAGATTGAATTTTGGTCATAAGTCGGGTCTGTGCGTGGGTTATCGGGATATCACGAAGATCTATCGCATTTTTTCACCGGTGAGCCGCTCCAGGTTGTCACGGGCAAAATCAATGCCCGGATCCAGTTCCAGGGCCAGACGGTAGTAGTTCACCGCATCGTCCATGCGGCCCAACTCACGATAGTTGGAGGCGATGTTGGCATAGTCGATGGCCGAGCTGGGATCGAGCTGGATCACCTTCTCGAAACAGGCGATTGCCTCGGCGTGGTTCTTCAGCATGTAGTGGCAAAATCCCATGAGGTTGTGTATGTCGGTACGCTCCGGATCGATGGCCGCGCCTTTGGCCAGAACCTGCAGCGCCGCGTCGTATTGGCCGAGCTCCTTGTGGCAAACGCCCATATACGAGTAAACGCTCGGCCGGTCCTGGTCGGTTGGCGACTGGTCAAGGGATTGGGCAAAGTACATCAGGGCACGCTGCGGGTCGTTACGTTCCAGGTGGCATTGGCCCAGGTAGAATTGGATGAAATATTTTCCTGGCAGCAGCCGTGCCATCGCTTCCAGGCGCCTGATGGCTTCATGCAAAGGAAAATGCTGCATGGTGAGTTTGGCGGTAAACATGGCCACGCTCGTGCCCACGGCACGTTCCCGGAAATGGGCGCCGGGAACAATGGTGTAAAACGCCGGAATGGCCAGTTGGGGGTGGGTGGTGTCCACCACCAGCACATCCAGAGCCTGCCGGGCCAGCGCCTGAACACAGGCGTCAACTTCTATGCGGATATTGGCGTTTGACATATCCGGCAGAGTGGAAAGGGAAATCGGGCCTGGCGCGTTGATGACGAAGGCGGCGTCCGCCAGACGGGTGAACTTGGGCAGACCCGAGGCCACGTAATTGGAACCGGAATTGAAATCCCCGGCCAACTGAGCCACTTCGGTGAGGGCGCGGCTGAGCGCTTTTTCGGGGCTGGGGGTCGTGCCGGCGGTCCAGACGATTTCACTTTTTGCCGGAAACGTCGAGGGATCATAGGCCAGCACCCCCACCGAAGGAATGCCCATCTCCAGGCTGAAATCGGTGATGGTCAGTTGGATGCCGGCGTTGGCGTATTTGGCCAGCATCTCCTTTACGTAAAGTCCTTTGCCGTGGTCGGGTCGATACGCGGAGCGGCGATGCGCTGGCGGCTGATCACGGAAGAGACATGCCGTTCCACGACTTCGCAGATTCCCTGACAGAGCGCTTCAGGGATGCAGTTGCCCGCCGATGGGCCGTTAAACGCGTTGATCGCATAAAACCAGTCCAGCGGTATCAGTTCCTCTCGCTCACGGGAAAGATTCCAGGCGCCGACCCAGCGCAGGGGCAGCGTCTTGAAAACCTGTTCGGCAACGTCGAGATCCGCCGATGTGTCATGCACGGACTTGGCGATTTGGTCGAAACCGATGGCCTTGTCGGCAAAACGATCATAAGTGCCGATTTCGCTGTATGCCTCGTTTTTATAGAAACTGAAGAAACTAAACCGTTCGACCAGTTCCATTACGGCGCTGGCCTCGGCCTGGGCGGGTGTCGCTCCTTTGCCCATCTGTTTTTTCGTGCCGATGACCTTGCGTGCATCGTGGCCGCAGGTGCTGAAAAAACCGGGATATCGAGCCGGCCATTGTCGATGCGGACAGTGTTTTCCATGATTTTCAGGTCAAGTTGCTGCATCTTGGCTTTGACCCGGGCTACGGTTTTTTCGGGCAGCCAGATTTTATCCTGATCGTCGGTCGCCTCCTTAAAAGCATCTGCCATGCGGATGGGGCCTGTCTGTTTCATTGAATCGTGTTCCTTGAAAAGGTGCTGTCAGAAAGAGTGCTGTCAGAAAGGGTGTCGTCAGCATTATTGCCACTCTGCCTTCTACCCATCTCTGCCTTCTACCCATCCGGCACCTTCTCTGGCAAGTTCTTTTTGTGACCACCATTTTTGCGAAGCGCTTGCTTTCACATGAATTTCAAGGTAAGAAAGAACGTTTTTGAAGCCGTTTGACGGATTTCCACGCGCTTTTCGCACCAGCCCCATACGTCCTTTTCGAGGAGAACGCGCCATGGCCCGCACCAGTCACATCGAACGCCATACGGCCGAGACCCGGATCGATGCTCAGTTGAATTTGGATGGCAATGGCCTTGCCGAGATTCAGTCGGGAATCGGTTTTTTTGACCACATGCTGACCCTTTTTTGTGTTCATGGCCGCTTCGACCTGAAGCTTAAGGCCATAGGAGACCTTGTGGTCGATTTTCATCATACGGTAGAGGATGTTGGACTGGTTTTGGGAGAGGCCCTTTCCTCGGCCCTGGGGAATCGAACGGGTATCCGGCGCTACGGGTTTGCCGTGACGCCCATGGACGAGACCCTGGCCAAAGTGGCGATTGATCTGTCCAACCGACCCTATCTGGTCTACCATCTGCCACCGGCCGTGGAGGCTCACGGCGCCTTTGACCGGGGATTGGCCAAGGAGTTTTTTCGCGCCTTTGCCGTCAAGGGCGGCATGAATCTGCATATCAACGTCGATTATGGCGAGAATGAACATCACATCCTCGAAGCGACCTATAAGTCGGTTGGGCGGGCGCTTCGCCAGGCCGTATCGATCGATGCGCGGCAAAAGGGCGTACGCTCCTCCAAAGGGGTGCTGTAAGGCAATCCCACTTTCGTGATCTAACCGGCGGTCCATCGATTGTTGACGATTCGTTTTTTTGTCCATGGGATGTTGTTGAAAAATTTAATCACGTTACCTTGACAAACAAACATCCCCGCCTTAAATTGTCAAATTTAAAAAAGGCAAGCCTATGTCCGCGATAACTAACGACGTTGCCCAATTGTTCAGACACATTTTGTACCATCAATCCGGCCCGTGACAGTTTCGTTCGCAACGGTCTGGGTCCTACCGGAACACGACTGACCCCGAATCCATCTATATGGAGGCGGCTTTTCTTGGCGGCATTCATCCCTGAGGATAAAATTCAAGCGATCAAGAACGTTTGCGACATCGTTGAGATCGTTTCGGATACGGTGTCCCTGCGTCGGTCGGGGCGCAATTACCTTGGGCTGTGCCCTTTTCACGCCGAAAAAACCCCTTCGTTTACCGTGAGTCCGGATAAGCAGATTTTTTACTGTTTTGGCTGTGGCGCGGGCGGAAATGTCTTCAGCTTTCTCATGAAACAAAGTGGAATGAGTTTCCCGGAGGCAGCCCGGAGCTTGGCCGAACGTTACGGCATCGATCTTCCCAGCCCCAATCTGTCGGCTTATGAGAAAAAAAAGTTGACGGAACGGGAATTGATACTAACGCTTAACGGCGAGGCCATGAAGTTCTACCGCGACTGCCTCTTTTCCGATAGGGGGCGGGAAGCCATGAGATATCTTCTCCAACGCGGAATAACGCCAAAAACCATTGAAACGGGCGGGCTCGGCTTCGCTCCCGACGGTTGGGATCACCTGTTGCGCCATTTCCGGTCCCAGCGACGTTCGGTGGATGTGGCGGCACGCGCCGGCTTGGTGATACCCCGGCAGAAAGGGCAGGGTTACTACGACCGGTTCCGCAACCGGGTGACGTTTCCGATTCTCAGCGGGCAGGGCAAACCCATTGGTTTTGGCGGGCGCGTGATGGACAAGAGCCTGCCCAAATACCTGAATAGTCCGGAAACGCCGGTCTACCACAAGGCCCGCTCGCTTTACGGGTTGGATCGGGCACGCGTCAAGAGTCGCGAAACCGGAACGATTTATGTGGTCGAGGGCTATTTCGACCGACTCGCCATGCAACAATTCGGAATCGAAAACACGGTGGCCACTTTGGGAACGTCCCTTACCGCCGACCATGTTCAGATTCTGAAAGGTTTCGTGGGGGAGAACGGCCGGGCGATCCTGGTTTATGACTCGGACCGGGCGGGCATCAAGGCGGCCGAACGTAGCGTGGGCGTATTTCAGAAGGGGCTGCTGGAGGCGCGTATCCTGGTGTTGCCCGAAGGGCACGACCCGGATTCCTTTTTGATGGCCCATGGGCCCGACGATTTTCTGAAGGCGACCGAAAAGGCCATGGGGATGCTGCCGTTCATGGTCGAGTCTGCCATCAACCGGTATGGGCTTGGCATCGATGGCAAGGTTCGCATCGTCAATACCCTGCGCGAGGCCCTTCTGGCAATCTCCGACCCCGTGGCCCGTTCACTGCAGGTCAAGTACCTGGCCGAACGGATCGATGTGGATGAAGCCGTGATTTTGCAGAAAGTGCGTCAATCTACGGCCACTCCGCCACTGGACCGGCGCCGGCCGGTTGCGCCATCTCCGCCGGAAAAGCGCATTCGGGGTGAAGCCTTCCGGTTGGAACGGCAGCTGGTGACCATGATGCTACAGTTCCCGGAAATGATTGCCGATATCAGGCAACGACGACTCTTGGCGCATTTTACCGATCCGCTGCTGGCGGAGATCGGACATGGCATCGTTGAGCATTATACCCAACCGGGCGATAATGATATCGCCGGTTTGATTTCCCGTTGGGAAGAACCAAAGAAAAAGGCCATTATCGCCCGTCTGGCGATGAATGAAGAGCAATGGGACCGTAGCGGCTGCGAGCGTCTGATAAACCAGTTCGAACGCAGCCGGCGGCGCCGCGACAAGGACTTGTTGAAACGGATTGAGGCCGCTGAGAAAAGTGGTGATGTCGAACTGTTGGCCCGATTGCTTCAGGAGAAGCAGCATCAGGTCCGTAATACCGTTCAAAAGCATAGCGGTTTGGAGACTTAAGGCCAAAGAAGATACACCGCCTGCCCATAACGGCTGCCCACAGCCGCAGAGGGACGCCAAGATCAATCCATCATCAGGCTATCGGGTACCATTTGTGGACGGCAAACAATCCTGTCCGGTTTCAGGAGGCAAACGGAAATGACCAAAACATCCGATGATAAGCGCAATGCGGTAGTCAGCCCGGACGAAAAAAAGCAGCGAAGAAAAGTGTCGAAGCGGGTGACGATGCGGCGGTTCAGGACGCAAAATCGGAGAAAACGCGACCCTTGGGCAAGAAACCCAACCAGAAGGCGCTCAAGGCATTGATCGAAAAGGGCAAGGAGCAGGGAACCCTGACCTATGATGAAATCAACGAGGTCCTGCCCAATGAAATGATGTCGTCGGAGATGATCGATGATACGCTGATGATGTTCGATGACATGGATATTGAAATCATCGATAACGAAGACGCCTTGTCCGGCAAGGATAACGCGTCGGAAGAGAAGAAGGAGTCGCTGAGCAAGTCGGTTTCGGTATCTGATTTCGGATCGGTGACGGACCCGGTAAAGATGTATCTGCGCGAGATGGGCATGGTGACCCTGCTCAGTCGGGAAGGCGAGGTGGAAATCGCCAAGAAAATCGAGGAGGGTGAACAGGATGTCCTGAAAGCGCTTCTGGAGACCTCTTTGGGCGTCAATTACATTCTCGAATTCGGTGACCTGATCGAAAAAGGGGCGCTCAGACCCAAACATGTTCTGCGGGATGTGGATGAAGGGGACGCCTATGTCGACGAAATGGTTCAGATCGAAAATTTTCTGAAAACCATCGCCGAGATCCGCAAAGTCAACGACGAAAACCAGCAATACCGCGAACGCATGTTCAGCGAACAGTTGGACTCGGATGAAGCCCGTCGTATCCGTCGCAGCATCATGCGTCGCAATAACAAGATCTTCGATTTGCTCAAGGGGTGGCGTCTGGAAGGCGGCGTGATCGATCGCATCGAAGCGCATATTCGGCGGTTGATTGACTGGTTTGATGCCCAGAATCGTCTGGTGTCGATGACGGCGGAATCCCTTGGCACGACCATTCGCGACCTGCGGGATCATCTGGCGGACAGGGATCAATTCACCCAATGGGCACTGGGTTTGTCGAGCCTGGATGATCCATCTTTAGGACGGATATACGACCACCTGAAGTCCGTGACCGACCTTTTGGTGGAAAAGGAAAACGACTTCAAGGCCAACAACCGCAATCTCAAGCGGGTCATGGCCAGCGTGGACGAAGGCCGCATGCGGGCCAAGTTCGCCAAAAGCGAACTGATCCGGGCCAACCTCCGCTTGGTGGTCAGTATTGCCAAAAAATACACCAATCGGGGCCTTCAATTCCTTGACCTGATCCAGGAAGGCAACATCGGCTTGATGAAGGCGGTGGATAAATTTGAGTACCGCCGGGGGTACAAATTCTCGACCTATGCCACCTGGTGGATCCGGCAGGCCATCACCCGGGCCATTGCTGATCAGGCCCGCACGATTCGTATTCCCGTGCACATGATCGAGACCATCAACAAGCTGATCCGGACCTCCCGTTATCTGGTTCAGGAGTTCGGACGGGAGCCGCGGCCCGAGGAGATCGCCGAAAAAATGGAGATTCCCATCGACAAGGTGCGCAAGGTCCTCAAGATCGCCCGCGAGCCCATCAGCCTGGAAACCCCCATCGGTGAGGAAGAAGACAGTCATCTGGGCGATTTTATCGAGGACAAGAAGTTTATGCTGCCCTCTGAAGCGGCCGTGAGCATGAATCTTGCCGAGCAGACCCGCAAAGTGCTGGCCACGCTCACCCCGCGTGAGGAGAAAGTGTTGCGCATGCGTTTCGGCATTGGTGAGAAGGCTGATCATACGCTTGAGGAGGTCGGGCAGGACTTCACCGTTACCCGTGAGCGGATCCGCCAAATTGAAGCCAAAGCGCTCAGGAAACTTCGCCATCCCACCCGCAGCCGTAAACTGAAAAGCTTTATCGACAATTGACCATCGGGTGATCACTGCGATCGATGTGGCAAGAT
>NZ_BBCC01000096.1 GCF_001311845.1 Desulfosarcina cetonica JCM 12296
CGCCCCGGCCCATTGATGCCCCATCGGAACGTCGTTTTCGTCCAGTCGTTTCTTCCAATGGGACGGATGACATACCGTTGTTTTGAACGCTGTGGTTTCATTCCAGGCGTTTTTTCTGCAGGCAGTTTGCCCAGGGTGCTGAGCGCTTTTCCCAGATCTTCGGCCGTAAACGGCTTGTGTAGGATCGCATTGACGCCGGCCTCGGTGGCGGCGTCATTGTCCTGGGTTTCGTTTTGCGTGGTGACCATAATGATCGGCAGGACCGTTTTGTCGTATTGGCGGCGGACTTCACGGATGAGTTCGATACCGCTGATTTCCGGCATGTTCAGGTCCGTGAAGATCACATCCGGTTTTTCACGGCCCACGGTTTTCAGTGCTTCAGCGGGAAATTCGAACAGCTGGGGGGCGCAGCCCAGACGGTGCAGCGCGCCACGATAGATGTTCAGCACCATCTTCGAATCGTCGACGGCAAACACCTTGAGGGTGGGCGCCTGATGGTCCGCTACGGTGGCGTCGATTCCGGAGACGAGATCCGCATGACCGGTTTTGCGCATCAGTTCGACAAAGTGGGCGCGGATGTCCGGGTGTGCCTTGCTGGCCAGGAACTCGAGCGCGCAGGTCTGAAAGGCCTCTTCTTCTACCAGGTCAAGGAAGACGGTATCACAGCCGCCGTTAAGCACGGCCTCGGTCACCTGACGGGTTTCGGTGTTTCCGGCACGGACCATGTTTTTCAGCCCGGCCGCCAGCATGGTGTTGTAATTGCGGTTGATGGCGCCCGCGGCGGCGGCACGCACGTTTTCCACCGGATCCGCCAGCCCCTGCGCCAGGGCGAAAGCGCCCTTGCCCACCGGTAGCATGCCCAGCGCCTCATAGGCGGCAAAACGTACGTTGGCGTCTTTCGGTTCGTTGTGCAACAGCTTGCGAATCGGCACGATGGCGCTCTCATCACCGATCTCACCCAGCAAATTGAGGGTGTGGATGAGCAGGTCGGTGTCATCGTGGAGCAGGTTGTTGATCAGGTTGGGCACGGCTTTGCCGCTCATTTCCTTCAAGCGTTGTTTGGCCGCGTTGCGTAGATGGGCATGATGAGAAGAGAGTCCCTCGTTGAGCCGGGCGATGGCGGCCGGACTCTGGTCGGTGGCAAAAACATCGAGGATCATGATGTCCAGGTCTGAGTCGGCGCCCAATTTTTCAGCCAGGCGCTGGAATGCCGTGGGGCTGGCCAACTGGCCGAGGGCGTAGATCGCCGCAATGGTCAATTCCAGGTTGCCGGAATAAAGGTACTCCGATATGGCCGTGGTGGCGGCCGTTTCACCAATCAGTCCCAGGGCCGTGACGACGGCCTTGATCACGACCTCATCCTCATCCTCATTGAGGATCCCCATTAATAAGGATGCCGCACCTTCAAGGCGCATCTCCCCGGCAACTTCCACGAGGACCACACGGTTTTCACGCCGCGACTCGCGGGCTAGCATGGAAAGCAACATTTCCGGGTGATCGAGGGCCTTGGCATAAAGGACTTCCCGCATCTGCGGTAGGCGCGGGCCAGGTCGCGGTACTCGGCAATGAGGTTGACGATCACCGGAATGGCAAACGGATCATCGGCCCGGCTAATTTCAAACAGGGCCATTTTGCGTGTGTTATCGTCAACGGCACCGATCTTGGAAAGCACCAGCTTGGCCTTGATGATATCTTTTTCGCGGATATCAAAACGCAACTCTTCGATAAAATCCTTGGCGTTGATTCGGGTCATGGTCCATCCATCCTTTTCTGGGGTACCGGGCACGAGGCTTCGTCGTGGCTTTAACGCGGCAGCGGATTGGTTAGGTGTCACGCACCTTGAAAGTCATTATCGCCGCTTCGGATGGATACTTGATGGCCTGTCTGGCCGCCGGTGCAAATTTGTGCTACATGGCTGACCGGCATCAACCGGACAGGAGAATTTTATTTGGATACGGAGAACTTTCGCCGTTCTTTGCTGGGCTGGTACACGGCCCATCGACGCCGCCTGCTGGCGGGAAACCAACGATCCATGGGCCATCTGGGTGTCGGAGGTGATGCTTCAGCAGACCCAGGTCGTCACGGTGGTTCCTTACTACCACCGCTTCATGCAGCACTTCCCCACCCCCTTCCACTTATCCCGGGCAGACATCCAGCGCGTGCTCAAGCTTTGGGAAGGGTTGGGATACTACTCGCGGGCCCGGAACCTGCATCGTCCGCCGGCGCGGTGGTCTCCCGGCATGCCGGCCGGGTGCCCCGAGGATCCCCGTCGCTTTTCGCGCCCTTCCCGGCGTGGGCGACTACATTTGCGCGGCAGTCTTGAGCATCGCCTTCAGCCAGGTCATCGCTGTCGTGGATGGCAATGTCAAACGGGTGCTGGCGCGGCTTTTCGAATTGGATACCCCCGTCAATCGAAGCGCTGCACACCCCTTTTTCCGGCAATACGCGACCGTCTGATTTGTCATCTGCGGCCGGGTGACTTCAACCAGGCCATGATGGAACTGGGTGCCCTGGTCTGCCGACCGAAACATCCGGATTGCGCCGCCTGTCCCCTGGCCGACCATTGCCGGGCTTATCAGGATCGCGCGACGGCCGAATACCCGAAGCGGGACTCGGCCCGTAAAGTGCCCCATCGCCATCTGGCGATTAGTGTGATTGTTAAGAAAGATAAGCTGCTGGTGGTCCAACGGGAGATGGAAGGCTTTTTGGGTGGATTGTGGGAGTTCCCCGCGATTCCGATGGATCCGGCAGGGGCGGCCCCTGGGGCGATTGAAGCCGGAATGGCCGAGACGACCGGCCTGACCATCCGGGTTGTCCGCCGTTTGACCCGCATTCGGCACGCCTACACGCATTTTACGCTTTCCGCCGACGTCTACCTGTGCCGATACGTGGCCGGGCGGGTACGCCTCCGGCAAAACCCATCCCACCGCTGGGTGAGCCTCAAGGGATTGACGCGTCTGCCCATGCACAAGGCCAACCACAAATTTATCGATGCATTGACCGCAGCCTGGGACGAAGGGGGGCGAGCGTCTGGTCGGTGCGCATGGTAGCGCAGGGATGAACGCATAAAGCGTTGCATTCATTTTCCACAGCCGCAGCCAGCAGCCGGCCGGGGCGGCGCCATCAAGTTTCCGGGCGGGATGATGCGGGTGATGACAGCCTGGATCGGCTGGCGTGACGACCAGATTCGGGAGATGACCACCGAAATCGCGAAGCCGAACAGGAAACCCAGCAGGCTGAAGGCGATGCTGCGACCATCACTTCCACCCGCACTACTGGCGTAGGTTCCCAAAAACGCGCCGGCCAACATCCCCATCACGGGAACGAGGTAAAGCACCGCCATGCGGGAGAGAAGGGCGCCGGAGGCGACCGTCAGGGTAACCCGGTCGCCCACGCTGGCGCCTGCCTGGTTGATGGCTGCCGTTTTTTGCGTATGACCGGCGCTGCCTGCGTGGCATTGGGCAAGCGCCATGCAACTGCCGCAGCCCTGCTCTTTTTCGGCCATCACCACGGCATGACCGTCGTCTTGGGTTTCAATAACGATACCAACTGTCTGGGCCATGGTATGCCTCCATTTCACCCGCGGATCTGGGCGAGTCGTTGAATTTGCGTTTTTAGCTGGGCCGCGCCGACCACACCGGTGAAACGCTCCACGAGCCGCCCATTCCGGTCAAGGAGGACCACATAGGGAATGGCATAGCCGCCATAGCGTTCAAAAACGCCGCGCCGTTGATCGTCTATCTGGGTCAGATCGACTTTCAAGGGCGTGAAGCCCATGGTTGCCAGGCCCTGTTGGAGGTCACGATCGGTGAACGTGGTTTTTTCCAACGCCTGGCAATTGATGCACCAGTCGGCGCCAAAATAGACGATCCGCGGTTGGCCGGCGCTATCGGCCAGCCGGGTGTCGCTGTAGACTTGCCAGGGGATGCCCTGGCCGCCGGCATTTAAGGGGAAATAGTGAATGGCGCTCATGGCGCCCATGGCGATGGCCACGATGAATGCCGGGCGGAACCGCTTGCGTGATCCGGCGGTGACATGCATGGCAAGCATCGTGGCGGCGGTCAGCACCAGTCCCAACCAGCCCAGCTGGCGCATCCATGGCGAAAGCTGATCCTGGATGAAAAAAGTGCCGCCCCAAGCAAAACCACGCCCAGCCATCGCTTCAGCAAGACGGCCCAGCGGCCGGAAAAAGATATGCGGGCCAGCAAGCCGGGATAGAGCAGCAGCAATCCCAGCGGTGCGGCCAGTCCCACCCCAATGGCGCAAAAAATAGCCACGCTTTCCATGGGCGGGCGGGTGGCGGCAAAGGCCAGTACCGACCCGAGAAAAGGGCCGGAACAGGGTGTGGAGAGAAGACCGGCCAGCGCGCCTGTGAGAAAAGCGGTCAGGTGACCGCTTCGCGAGAGACGATATACCGCCTGGGGAAGCCGGACAGACCAACCCCCAAAGGTTGCAACGGCCGATGCCAGGAAAAACAGGCTCAACAAAATCCTGAAGATCGGATATTGGAAGAACTGCCCCCACATAACGCCCAGCAAGCTGCTGACCACCCCCAGGCTGGCAAAGAAAATCAGGCTGCCCGCCATCAGTGCCATCGCCGATTGGACCGTGCGGCCATGCTGCCGTTGGTGGTTTTGAGGATCGCCTGTATCTTGAAAGGGATCACCGGCAGCACGCAGGGCATGAAGTTGAGCAGGCTGCCGGCCAAGAGCGCCAGCATTCCATTCAGAAGCAAGGTATCCATGGCGTTTCCAACCTCCTGGATTAGCCGCATCACGAAAATTGACGGATTCGTAAAAAGCCCGATATCGGCGTTACGCTTCATCCCTCGTCACTGCGGCGTACGCTAAGTACGCTCCTACGGCACCCGCGATAGCGGTATTCTCGGGATTCGCAAGCCTTGATCTCGGGCTTTTTACGAATCCGTCGGAAATGCAACTTTTTACGAGTCTATCAAAATTGCGTCCGTCCGATTCGCCGGATGAAACATTACCACAATGTGGTAATTATAAGCCCTGTGCCGTCAATTTTCAATCGACCGCTGAAAAAGAACCGCTCAGATCAGTGGACCGCCTGATTACGACGCCGTCTTTCTCTTGATTTTTTCGGGATGAACGCATACAGGTGCTTCCCTTTAGGAAAGCACCCGCCGGTGGAAAAGCGGTCGATGGTCATGGATCGATTCGGGCAAGCCGGTGAAAGGATGCACCGATACCCACCAACCTTTGTGAAAAGAAGCTGGGATAATGACTGTGGAAAATGATTGGGCCGCGCCGGTAAAACGGCTGATGACCGACAACGGGATGACCGAACACCACTGGATCGATGTCGCGCAGATTTCCGTTAATCCGGAAGTGCGCAAATTATGTGAGCAAAATGCCTGCGGTCACTATGGCAGGAATCACATGTGTCCGCCCGGCGTGAAGGATATCGCGGAATGGGAAGTGATCATCCGGTCATTCACCCAGGGTCTGTTGGTCTCCAAGGCCTATCCGACCCAAGATAGCTTTGATTTTGAAGCGATGACCAAAGCGGCCGTTGATTTCGACAAAACCCTGCGCCGGATCAAGGCGGCCTGCCAGGAAAAATGGCCGGAAAAAGCACTCCTCTTGCTCGGTGCCGGGCCCTGCCGGCATTGTAATCCGTGCGCCTATGTGGACGGAGAGCTGTGCCGGTTCCCGGACCAGGCCTATCCGTCGGTGGAAGCCTGTGGCATCAATGTGGTCGAACTGGTTCGCAACGTGGGGGCCAGGTATTCCAACGGCAAAAACACGGTTACCTATTTTGGCATGATTCTTTTCCGCTAAAGGGACTGGAGACGTCCGGCACCAAGTGTCAGATCCGGCAGGTGCGAATATCGGTGACGATAATCCCCTTGGCACCGATTTTCGTCAAGCGGTCCATCATTTGATTCACATCGTTTTTCGGTGACATGGATTTCACCGCCACCCAACCCTTTTTGCTAAGCGGGGAGACGGTGGGCGATTCGATCCCCGGTGTGATCACACACGCCATTTCGAGCATGGTTTCGGGGATGTCGTACTCCACCATCACATATTCCCGGGCCACGACGATGCCCCGGATGCGTTCGATGAACTGATGGACCGGCTCTTCCTTCTCGATATCCTGGCGACGTGCCACCAGCACCGCTTCGCTCTGCAGAATCGGCTCGCCGACGACCTTGAGGCCGGCCGCTTGAAGGGTGCGGCCGGTCTGGACCACATCGGCGATGGCATCGGCTACCCCGAGTCGAATGGAGATCTCCACCGCGCCGTCCAGGTGGACCATTTCCGCCTGGATGCCGTGACGATGAAGATCCGCGGTCACCAGTCGGGGATAGGAGGTGGCAACGCGCCGGCCGTTCAATTGATCCGGGGTCAGGTCGGTTTCCGCCGGTACGGCATAACAGAAAGTGGACCGGCCGAACCCCAAGGAGAGCAGTTCCACCACTTCCGCACCGCTGTCGAGGGTCAGGTCGCGGCCGGTGACACCCATGTCCAGGATGCCCTTGCTCACATAGATGGCGATGTCGCGGGGGCGCAGAAAGACAAACTCCACCTGGTTGCGGGCGTCGAAGACAATCAGCTCGCGGCTGTAGCGGCGGCAGTTGTAGCCGGCTTCGCGGATCAGTTGAACGGCATCTTCGGAAAGCGACCCCTTATTGGGAAGCGCGATTTTCAGCATGGTAAACGGTTCCTTATTCGTAAGCGGATGGGGACGATGACCGGTTATCGCCAAACCAAGTTAGCGTCGTGTGAGCAATCCGTATTAAAGATGACGGTAGACATCCTCAAGATCCAGTTCGCAGGCAAGCATCATGACCTGGACATGGTAGAGCAGTTGGGAGATTTCTTCGGCGGTGCGCTCGCGGCCCTCGTGTTCGGCGGCCATCCACACTTCGCAAGCCTCTTCGATCACCTTCTTGCCGATGGCATGGATTCCTTTCTCCAGCTCCTTGACGGTTCCCGAAAGGGGGTCTTTGCGGGCCGCCTTGGCGCTCAGCTCGGCAAAAAGGGCTTCAAATGATTTCATGGGTTGAAAATATCCTTTGGATTCAACAAATTCGGCGAATTTATCGCCACACGATCAGGTAGCCTGGATCGATCAAACGCTGGCCATCCTTAACAGAAAAGACGGCGCCAGACAATGCCTCCCCGAGCAAATCCCATGGGGCGTCAAAAAGGGATGCAACGGTGTATGACCTTTAAAAGGAAGGACGCTCTGCCGGTGTGGGGTAGTTGGCAGAGCCGCCGAGGGTAGAGGAGTTGAGTAGTACATGTGGGGTGTACATTCAAGATAAGTGGCGCCCCCATCCCTGTCAAGAAAAAAATTACCACATTGTGGTGTCAATCCTTTTTTTGCGGCTGACGGCGGTGAATACGCTGCTCAGAGGGTCTTCTTGGCGATGAGATAAAGACCATAGGTGGCAAAAAGGTCCGGCCAAAAGGTGACCACCCGGCCGGATTTGACCTGTCGATCGGTATGAATGGCCACTTCCTTGAGGATCCTGAAGCCCACCTGGCGGGCGTAGCGCCTGAAATCGGCAAGGGTGATCACCCGGATGTTGGGGGTGTCATGCCACTGGTAGGGCAGTTGCGGGGTCACCGGGGCATGGCCGGTCAACAGCAGCATCAGGCGGACCCGCCAGTGGCTGAAGTTGGGAAAGCTGACCACGCTCTTGCGGCCCACGCGCAGCATTTCCCGGATCAGGGGCGCCGGATCATAGATCTGCTGCAGGGTCTGGGCCAGGATCACGTAATCGAAGGCGTTGTCGGGATAGTCCTTGACCTCCTCGTTGATGTCCCCCTGCAGGACCGTCACGCCCTTGGTGATGCAACTGGCCACGCTGGCTTCATCGATGTCGATACCGGTACAGACGGCATGCTTATGCGTCTTCAGGTAATGCATCAACACCCCGTCGCCGCAGCCCAGCCCGAGTACACTGGCCCCCTCGGGAATCCAGGACGCCACCATCCGAAGATCGTAGCGAATGCCGTTTTGGGCCTCAGGGGATGTGGTCATCGTCAAGGAATCCTTTCATGATGCCGGAAAGGCGTGGGCTGGGAATCAGGAAGGCATCGTGCCCCCATTGGGCCTCGATTTCGCAAAAACTCACATCCAGACCGTTTTTTTTCATGGCCTTGACCATGACCCGGGACTGGTAGGTGGGGTAGAGCCAGTCCGAGGTGAAGGAGACCACCAGCATGCGCGCCCGCGCTTTGGCAAAGGCCGCCACTGCCGATCCGTTGCCGTGATGCCGCTCCAGATCGAAATAGTCGGCGGCTTTGGTGATATAGAGAAAGGCATTGGCATCGAAACGCTCCACGAACTTGCGCCCCTGGTAGCGCAGATAGCTTTCCACCTGGAAATCGGCATCGAAATTGAAAGAGAAATCGGCCTTGTCCTGCAGCCGTCGGCCGAACTTGAGGCGCATGGACGCGTCCGAAAGGTAGGTGATATGCCCGATCATGCGCGCCACGGCCAGCCCCATGTCCGGCTTGGGGCCGCCGTAGTAATCGCCGCCGTTCCAGTTGGGATCGGCCATGATGGACTGTCGGGCGACTTCGTTGAAGGCGATCGCCAGGGCGCTGTGACGCGTTGTCGTGGCCAGCAAAATGGCCGATTCAACCTTTGTCGGGTAGCGCACGCACCACTCCAGGGCTTGCATGCCACCCACCGAACCGCCGATGACCGCGTGCAGCCGCTGAATCCCCAGATGATCAATCAACGCTTTCTGGGCCTCCACCATATCGCCGATGGTGACCACCGGAAAGGTGAGGCCGTAAGGCCGGCCGGTGGCCGGATCGATGGACGCCGGACCGGTGGAGCCCATGCAGCTGCCCAGAATATTCGAGCAGATGACGAAATAGCGGTCAGTGTCGATCCCCTTGCCCGGCCCGACCATGAAATCCCACCAACCGGGTTTTTCATCACTGGGGGCATGCACACCGGCCACATGCGCGTCGCCGGAAAGGGCGTGAAGGATCAAAATGGCATTGTCGCGCGCGGCATTGAGCCGGCCGCAGGTTTCAAAGGCGATGGTGATCGGCCCAAGGGGGCTGCCGCAGGCCAGGGGCATGGCAGTAGGCGGTTGGGCGAAAGTAAAGGTTTGCTTTTCGACTAGGCCGACCGAGGCGCCCTGCTGATCGTGTTGGATATATTCACTCATGACGATCGATTTCGGCCAGTATGGCCTTGAAAACGCTGCAGGTGCGGCAAAGGGCCATTTTTTCCTGCCACGAGTTGTGCACGATGCCTTCGCAGATGGTGCCGTTGATGAACCAGCATTGCTTCCCACTGTTGAATTCCCAGGCCGGGCATAACTGACGCTGTTCCGGCGGGCATTCGCGCTGTTCCCAGCAGAAGACGTGTCCGTTGCGGGAACACAGCTTTTGGGCCAGTAGAAAATAGAGCTGGCGCTCCACATGCACGGGGATCGATCGCCAGCCCTGCTCATAGCTGTGAATGGCCTTGATGGACGTGCCCAACAGCTGGGCCATCTGCTTCTGGGTTTTTTTCAGTTTTTTGCGGTAGGTGCTAAAACGTATATTGTCCATGCGCCTTCTGTGTACCGTTTGGATTTCCACGGGAACGTGGTGACCGGTTGGCCGCCAGCCTTACATGAACGCGGCCATGGGCCCTCTTTCGTTCAGAATGATGGCGCCAGAGTGATGGCGATTGACCGCATGGTTGCGTTAAAACCAGAGACCAAGAGAAATCAGATGCCACCAAGTGGTATAAAAGTCAACCCGATTCGTTGAACGCTTGCGATGATATGGGTACGGTTGGCGGGCTGTCGAACCGCGGGTGTGGCGGTGAGGCTTCAATTCACGTCACGGCGGATATCGATACCATACTTTTTCATTCGTTTCCAGACGGTCACCCGGCTGACGCCCAGGATTTCGGCCGCCTTCGACTGAATCCCCCCCGCCTGACGCAATACCCCGATCAACGCCTCACGCTCGGTCTGGGCGCATTCCGGATCGTCATGACAGGTCGATTCCGGTTCACCGGAGGCATGCATGATTTTGTGGGGCAGGTGATGAAGGCCGATACCGCCGCTCTGGCACAGAACAAAAGCATATTCGATGGCATTGCGCAGTTCCCGGACGTTTCCCGGCCAGGCGTAGCCCGTCAGCGCTTCCAGGGCCTCCGGCGTCAGCCCGAGGATTTTCTTGCCGCTGCTGATGGCGTTGCGCCGGATGAAGCTCTGGGCGATCAGCGGGATATCCTCGCGCCTTTGCGCCAGGGACGGGCAGTGCAATGGAAAGACGTTGATGCGAAAGTAGAGGTCCTGGCGAAACAACCCGCGTTCGATGAGGGATTCCAGATTCTTGTGCGTCGCGGTAATGACCCGTACGTCCACGGGAATGGACCGGTTGTCACCCACGCGTTCGATGCGGCGCTCTTCCAGCACGCGTAGTAGCTTGACCTGGATGGCGGGCGGGATGTCGCCGATTTCGTCAAGGAAGATGGTGCCCTCGTGGGCTGCTTCAAAACGTCCCGCGCGGGTGCGGTCGGCACCGGTATAGGCCCCCTTGACATGGCCGAACAACTCGCTTTCCAGCAGGTTTTCGTTCAGAGCGGCGCAGTTGACTTTGATGTAAGGCTTTTCGCTGCGGTTGCTGGCCCGATGGATCGCCCGCGCGACCAGTTCCTTGCCGCTGCCGCTTTCACCCTGAATCATCACCGGCGTGTCCGACTGGGCCACATTTTCAATCATCTCGAACAGGTTCAACATCATCTGAGATTTGCCCAGGATGCCATGATAGCCCTCGTCCAGATGGAAGGTCTTGCGCAGGCTGGAAATTTCCTGCTGCTGGCGGATTTTTTCGGTGATGTCGGTCAGGGTTTCCACGGCGCCGATGATCTGGCCATCTTTATCCTTGAGCACCGACGCGCTTTTGACGATGTGGATTGAGTGCTGATCCTTGTTGGTGATCAGGCATTTTTTCTCTTTCATGCTGCCCCTGGAAAACAGCCCGCACCAATCGGTACCAGCCCCCTTGCCGATGATCTTGCAGCCGGAGCAGTTGAGGATACGGCATGACTTGCCGATCAGTTCCTCCGCGGTGTAGCCGGTGATTCGCTCGGCCGACGGGTTGGCGGCGACGATGCGTCCCCTGGGGTCGACCACCAGCAGTCCGTCCTGCAGGGTATCGACGATGGTTTTCCAGTACTTGGCAATATCCATGAGCGCTCCCGGCTGTGTTAACATCCGTGGTTAAGGTGTTAATCTGTTAAGTTAACATCTATTAACTTAACCTCTCTGCAATCATTTTTCAAGCCTCCCCAGTTTTTTGAATTTTTAAATATCTACAGCTGATTATAGCGCTTTCCGGGTCCTGTTGGCAGTGCTGGCACAAGCGTTGCTCAACCGGTTCATATGCCAAGAAAAGATGATTCGACGGTTAACCCATTTTACCAGGACCAGGACAAGGAGGCGGCATGATCGATCGAGGATGGCGGCGGACGACCGCGCTAACCCTGATGGGGCTTTTGTTATGGGCCGCATCGCCCGCCGTCGCATCGGCGGCGGATGAGGTGAAGCTGTTAAGGGAGCGGCTCGAGCAGATGGCCAAGGAGATGGCGGCCGTTCAGGAGAAGCTGGTGGCGCTGGAACAGAAAAGCAGGAGAAGGCGGAGACCCTCGACGAGATGGACGACCGGCTCAACAAGGCCGAATTGCACACGGCCACGGATCGCATCTCTCTGGGGGTTGAACTGCGCAGCCGGGCCGATACCCTGCAGTACAAGGATGTGCAGGTGGCGCCGACGGCATTTGTCAATCAGTTTATGGGCATGAGCGGAAGCACGTTGCCCCAGATCCAGCAGGCGCTTGGCTCATCCCAGATCCCGGCACCGGAAAAGTACGATGCCAACAACGACATCATCCTGACCAACAAGTTCCGGCTCAACATGGCGGCCAAGGTTACCGACCAGCTCAGTTTCACCGGCCGGCTGGCGGCCTACAAGGTGTTCGGTGACAGCACCGAGGTCAAGGTCAACCAGGGCAGTCTGGGCGATGTGACCCTGGACGGCAACACCTCGAGCCTGCCCCATGGCGATACCATCCGGCTCGAGCGGGCGTATTTCAACTATAAGAAGGACTGGGGATCCGTTCCCACCAACTTTTCCCTGGGGCGGCGGCCCTCCACCGACGGGGCGCCCCTGGAATATAGCAACAACAGCCTGGAGGGCGGCTCGCCCCTGGCCACGATCATCAACTGGCAGTTTGACGGCGCCTCCTTCAACATGGGGTTGGAAGATGTGACCGGCATTCCCGGGGCTGCCCTGAAGCTCTGCTACGGGGTGGGCTTCGAAGGCGACTGGGGCAATACCTATGCCCTGAGCAGTCAGCAGCCGGATGTGGATGACGTGCATATGTTCGGCATCATCGCAACCCTGTTCGACGACGATTCCACCAGCGCGGTGTTCAACTACGCCCATGCCTGGGACATCACCGACGGCTTCACCGGCCTGACCGTGATGCCCTTCATCGTTTCGAAAAGCGGCGATCAGTATATCTTCGAGCCCAATACCGGCGGGTATATCAGCCGGTTGCAGCCCATGACCGAGATCGGCGATTGGGATGCCGCATCCCTTTTGCTGCGCACCAATTTGCAGGAACGCTTCGACAAGGATATCGATCTGTTCATCGCCGGCTCCTGGAGCCACACCAATCCCTCGTCGACCTCCGAGAATCCCTACTACGAGCTGATGGGCATGGGGTTGCTCAATTCCAACGGCGAGCTTGAATCGCGGGACGGCTACATGATCTACGCCGGGGCGGTCTTCCCCATGCCCTGGAACGCCCGGCTGGGCCTGGAGTACAACTACGGATCCAAATACTGGTTCAACTTCAGCGGTGCCGAGGACTCCCTGGTGGGCAGCAAGCTGGCCGTGCGCGGACAGGTGTACGAAGCCTACTGGCACCAGCCGATCTATCGGGACAACTTCTTCGCCACTTTGGGCGTGCGCTACTACGACTATGAGTACACCGGCAGCGGCAACCCCATGGGCGAGCCGATGAAGATCAGCGACCTGAGCTCGCTCAATGCCCTGAACCCGGTAATCGATGAAGTCTGGGATGGCTATCTCAGCCTGACCTTCAGATACTAACAGCCCCATTCACGACAGGAGGTGCCCTGTGGGCGAGGACGGTCTGCTGCGCAGCTTGAAGGAACAATTGACCAATGGGTATCGTTTTCTCTTCGTCAATGCCTGGTCCGGGTATATGGCCGGTATTCTCATTGCCGTGTTGGCCCTGATGATTTTTTTGTGGAATGGCATGTGGGGAATTTCCGGTGGATACCGCAACTGGGGAGAGTGGTTTTACTACCTGATCGGCCTGGGCGGTGACCGTCCCGCGACCCCCTGGATGGATCCCCAATCGGTAACCAACCTGGCGATCCTGGCCGGCGCCATGGCCTCGGCCCTGCTCAGCCGACAGTTCAAGGCCCGCCGGGCACCGCTTCGTGAGTACGGCAAGGGATTGATCGGTGGCATTCTCATGGGACTCGGGGCGGCGCTGGCCGGCGGGTGCAACGTGGGCGGATTCTATTCGGCCATCGGTGTCTTCTCCATGGGCGGCTACACCATGATGATCGGCCTGGGCCTGGGCGCCTGGCTGGGGTTAAAGGTGCTGCTCTGGGAGATGGAGAACCTGCCGCCGGCCACCACGACCACCGGCAGCGATGCCGAGAGCGGATGGTCGGTCGTCTGGCAGCGGTTTCAGCCCGTTGCCGGCGGCATCCTGGGGATTCTGCTGATTGCCGCGGTATACCTGTATGCCGCCGTGGACCAGGCCCGCATTGGCGGATTGCTGATTTTCGGCCTGCTCATCGGCCTGGTGATGCACCGTTCGCGTTTCTGTTTCGTCCGGGCGTTTCGCGATCCCTTCATGACCGGCGAGGCCGAAATGGTCAAGGTCGTGTCGTTGAGCCTGATGGTTTACGGTTTCGGCTCGGCGGTGATCAAGTGGAACTACATCCAGCCGGACACCATGGGCGTGTATCATCCCTTTTGGTTGGGCAGCCTTTTGGGCGGCACGATCTTCGGGCTCGGCATGCTCCTGGCCGGCGGGTGTGCCAGCAGCACCCTCTGGCGCTTGGCCGAAGGCCACACCAAGCTGGGGGTGACCCTGGTGACCTTCGCCCTGACCAATGCCGCGGCCATGCGTTTCATCGAGGCCTACCATATCCGCCACTATTTAGGTAAGGGGCTCTACCTGCCCGGCGTCTTCTCATGGCAGTTGGGGCTGCCGCTGTTCATGGCCGTCTTGCTGCTTTGGACGCTGATGGCCGGCTGGAATGAGAAAACCGAAAAACTGGTGATTTTCTAAACAAACAAGGAGAAGGACAATGGATTTGGATACCTTAAAACCCCACCAGACCGTGGATACCTGCGGGCTCAGCTGCCCCATGCCACTTTTGAAAACCAAGAAGGCCCTAAAAGGCATGAAGACGGGAGAGATCCTGGAAATTCTGGGAACCGACCCCGGTTCCAAAAAGGATATCCCCGATTTCGGCGCCAAGAACGGCAATCGCTTCCTGGGCATGGTCGACGGCGAGAAGGGCGTTACCCATTACTACATCATGAAGAATTAAACCGGGAGGGCAGGCATGAAGACGGCAGCCGTTTTGATTCGGGACCCCGAACAACAGTACGAAGGCCTGCGCACCAGCCTGGGGCTCCTTCTGGAAGATACCCTGGTTCAGATGTTCGTGCTGCACCATGAGATTGCCAATATGGACGAGGCCTACCGTGACAACATGGAATTTATCGACGAGATGGAAGGGGAACGCTTTTCCAACCATTCGGCCAATGTGGAGAAGTACGGTTTCAAGCATGTGACCATGGCTGATGTGGCAGAGAAGATCATCGCCGCCGATGTCGTCATTCCCTTTTAACCGATTAACCGACCCCGGTCGCAAAATGAAGGACACATCATGAAAGTGCTTCACATCCTCAGGTCCGAGCCCGACGAGACGGTGGAGAAGTTTACCGCGTCGCTCTCCATGGACAACACCGCATCGGTGGTGATGCTTTACGAGACGCCGGTGGACTGGCCGGCGCTGGTGGACAAAATCTTCGAAAACGACAAGGTGATCTGTTGGTGGTAATCATCTTGCCAAGGAGGAAACGCATGGGTGATTCCCTAGGCATACTGGTCAGCTCGGATAAACATTTGAGCCATGTGGTCCATCTGACCACCGCGGCTCATGACAAAGGCAAGGCGGTCAACATTTTTTTTCACCGGCAAGGGTGTGCTCTTGACCCTGCATCCGCAATTCCGTGAGTTGGTCGGGAAGGCCAAGCTGTCGATCTGTGATGTCAGCTTTCGGGCCAACGGCCTGCACGGCCGTGAAGGCGAAGTGCCCGGCGTGGGGTTTAAGGACTTCGCCACCCAGGCAAAAAACGCCGAAATGTTGGCCAATGTGGACCGTTACCTGGTTTTTTAGCAGAAATTGAAATCCCTTTCAGTCAACCAGATTTTATCATCTTAAATTTTATCCTCAAGAAGGAGACATCATGTTTAAAAAAGGATTGTTCAGCGTAACCGTACTGATTTTTCTGATTTCCGCCATTGGTACCTGCTTCGCCCTGGATATGGGCAACGACCGCAAGGGCAAATACACCTACCGCAAGGTCTACAAAGCCTGCAATGCGCGGGGCGAGGTCGATTCGGCCAAACCGCCCATCAGCCCGGATGCCAAGACCCAGGCCCAGTGGACGCGCGCTTTCGAGAAAAAGGACTTCGCGGATTTCGGTTGCAAGGCCGAGTGGGATGCCCTTTCCGCCGACGAGCTTGCCGATATTTACGCTTATCTTTACAGCCATGCGGCCGATTCCCCCTCGCCGGCCAAATGCAAATAATAAAACCCGATAAAAAAAGGGGGGGCGCGATGAGGTCAAACCCAAGGTGCCGGAAAATGTTAAGCGGCAGCCTGCTTTTTATGCTGCTCGCCGCCCTCATTCCGGCAGCGACCGGCCTTGCTACGGAAACCGAGGAGGAGCGGGCACCCGGCCTGACCATGGCGGACCAGGCCACCAAAGCGAAGAAGGTGTGGATTACCGTCGATCACTCACGGCTCGAGGCCTTGCAGAAGGATTTTATCTCCGGGCCGCAAGTGACCCAAGCCTGCCTTTCCTGTCACACGGAAGCGCTGATCAGTTCCACAAGACCATTCACTGGACCTGGCATGCCTACACGGATGAGAAGGGACACCAGTTCGGCAAGGGCGGCGACTCGATCAACAACTTCTGTATCTCCACGGATCGCATGCAGGACAAGAGTTGCCTCTCCTGTCATCCCGGGTGGGGCGAGGAGACCGTGGCCGTCAATTGCCTCAACTGTCATGGTCAGAAGTCGATCAATTGGGGGGAGTCTTTCGAGGATCTTGCCGCTTTTGCCGGATCCGATGACCCGGAAGAGCAGGCGATTGCCGATGAGATTCGCGGCAACATCCGTGCTGCCGTACAGGCCGTGGTCCGGCCCGAGCGCCAGAACTGCGGTGGCTGCCATTTCAAGGGCGGCGGCGGTGATGGGGTCAAGCACGGCGATCTGGACACCTCGTTGACCAAGCCCAACAAGGCCCTGGATGTGCATATGGGTATCGACGGTCGCAATTTCCAGTGTACCCGCTGCCATACCACCACCTTGCATAACATTGCCGGGCGGGTCTACACTAAGCCTGCGGCCAGCGACCGCAAAAGCCTGATCGAGGACGACCTGGCCACCAAGATCACCTGCGAGTCCTGCCACAGCAGCACCCCGCACAAATCCGAATCCAAGGCCAACGATCACACGGACAAGGTTGCCTGCCAGAGCTGCCACATTCCCACGTTCGCCCGGGTCAACCCCACCAAGGTGTCCTGGGACTGGTCCAAGGCCGGAAAACGCAAGGACGGCAAACCGTATAAAACCGAAGACGCGTTCGGCAAGCACGACTACATGTCCATCAAGGGGCAGTTCAAATGGGCCAAGAACGTCAAGCCGGAATACTTTTGGTACAACGGTTCCATCAGCAGCATCACCGCCAAGGATCCCATCGATCCGAGCAAGGTCGTGGCGGTGAGCCATCCTTGGGTTCCCGGGAGGACAAGAATGCGCGCATTTTTCCCTTCAAGGTCCACCATGCAAGCAGCCATACGACAAGGTCAACAAAACCTTGCTCGGTCCCATGCTTTCCGGACCCGACGGGTACTGGACGACCCTCGACTGGAACCGGGCGCTGACCAAGGGCCAGGAAGCCCTGGGGATTCCCTTCTCCGGCGAATTCGATTTCGTTGACACCACCTATGTGTTTCCCATCACCCACATGGTGGCCCCCCGCGAGAATGCGCTGGCCTGCAGCGAGTGCCATACGCGCGGCGACAGCCGCATGGCCGACCTGGCCGGCTTCTACATGCCCGGCCGTGACAAGTTCCAACTGCTTGATTCGCTGGGGCTGATCCTGGTGCTGGGGAACCTGTTGGGGGTCACCATTCACGGCCTGATGCGCATCTTCACCAACGGCAGAAAGGAGGAGAAGTAGCCATGTCTACCCGCAACAAGGTCAACATGTACCTTTACACCCGTTATGAGCGGTTCTGGCACTGGCTCCAGATGGCCCTGATCTTCGTGCTCCTGATCACCGGATTCGAAGTGCATGGTGCCTTTCCCTTCCTGGGCTTCGACGCGGCGGTGGAGGTGCACAACGCCGTCGGACTCACCTGGCTGGTGGCTTTCGTCTTTTTTGTCTTCTGGGTCTTCACCACCGGCGAGTGGAAACAGTACATTCCCACCACCAAGAAGATGTTCCAGGTGATTCTGTATTACAGTTACGGGATCTTCAAGGGCGAAAGCATCCGGTGCCCAAGCGCAAGGAGGCCAAGCACAACCCCTTGCAGCGTCTCGTCTACCTGTCATTGGCCGCCGTTCTTTTGCCCGTGCAGATGATTTCCGGTTTCCTCTACTGGGGCTACAACGACTGGACGCGCTGGGGCATCGGCTGGCTGACCCTGGACAAGGTCGCCTTCGTCCACACGGCCGGCGCCTTTGCGATTCTCTGCTTCGTGATCGTGCATATCTACATGACCACCACCGGCCACACCGTCACCGCCCATGTGCGGGCCATGATCACCGGTTGGGAAGAGGTCTCGGAAGGCGAGGTTCAGGAGTGGGAGAAAGCCGGGCATCGGCAGCCCACCGTCTGACCGTCTTGACCCTGCCACAATACAATGCAAAGCCCCGCTGCCGGATGATTCGCGGCGGGGCTTTGCCTCTTCCTGCTTCAGGGACTGCCGATGGGTTGACATCCGTCAACCAACCGTCGCCGCCGTCATGATGGCCCGCCATGGGTTGCGGCGGTGCGGCATCGTTCGCATTCGTGCCTCAGCGCCTCCGACAAAGTCCCCCATTTTCCCATCACACTGAAACATCAGACTATTTTCACAGCCGGGTTTCGGGACGGGTTTCATCCGAGGGCTTCTTTTTTTGCCGGCATGGATATTGCTGATGCCGAATCAGGGTGAAACAGCCAAACCCTTTGGCCAGGCTGCGGGGAAATGCGATTTTTTACGCGTCCATCCAGGCTTCCTTTTGAGTGTTATGGGACATGCTTTCGCACGGCACACGCAACAGAGAATTAAAACGGGCGATCCTGCGGGGAATTTACGTCGATAATTTGAAGTTTGCGGGAAGACCGGCCGAAGCGGTCGCTTCCCCCAAGCCAAACAAGCCGTTTATCCATTTTCTGCGCCTGATCTTGGTCGTTTGTGCCCTGGGGATCAGTTCCTTTGCCCACCAGGCACCGCTTGAACACAAGCATGAAAATGCACCTGAAAATGTACCTAAAGAAAAAATGACGGTGGCGCATTCCGATAAAAACCGACCCGTGTCCACAGCCCTGATGGATATCGATTTGGGCATCAAGTCGCTCTCGGTACCGCCAGCGCCGTTGCCGCCCCATGACCCGTATTGGAACTGGCCCGAACCGGTTGATCCGCATCTTGATGATTTCAACCTCCTTTTGTCCACCAACACGTCCGTGCGCCTGTCGGCCCTGTTCGGACTGGGGGTGAAAACCATCGTCATCGATCCGGGGCACGGCGGCAAGGACCCCGGGGCCATCGGCGAAAACGGCGTACAGGAAAAAGCCATTACACTTGATGTGGCCATGAAACTGAAAGCGCGTTTGGACGGGCTGAACGCCTTCAAGGTGCTTTTGACACGGGACCGCGACCGGACCCTTTCACTGGCCCAGCGGGTTGACTATGCCAAAGCCAACGCGGCCGACATCTTCATTTCCGTGCATGTCAATTCATTGCCCCAGAAGCGGGTCAATCTCATTGAAACCTACTATTTCGGCCCGCCCCTGAACATTGAGGCCCTGCGGTTGGCCGAGCAGGAAAACAAAGCGTCCAATTTTTCCGTGGGCGAACTGGACGCCATCATCAAGGATATCGGCAACACGTTAAAACGTCAGGAATCCGCCAGGCTGGCGGCCGGCATCCAGGATCGGCTTTTCGCCAATATGAAGGACGAGGACGCCCAAATCCTTAATTCCGGGATCAAAATGGCACCCTTCGTGGTGCTTTCGCAAATCGAGATTCCCAGCGTGTTGGTGGAGATATCCTGCCTGTCCAACACGGAAGAGGAAGCCAAACTGGCGTTATCCAGCTACCGCGAAAAGGTGGCCTCGTATATCGAAGAAGGCATCGTCTCCTACTTGGAGGCACAGGCGTTTGAAATCGCAAAAGGAGAACATGAAGATGAGCAACAATCAAGTCCATACCGATGACGGCCCGGAAGAAAAAGAGACCCCTAAGAAAAACGGTGCGATCCTCAACATCGGCATCGATCTTGGCACCTCCCGAAGCGCTATATCGGCAAGCAACGGCAAAAAAAGCTGGGTGGAGAGCTATGTCGGCTGGCCCAAGGATTTCGTGGCCCGCAAGCTTTTGGGAAAACCGATCCTGTTCGGTGATGAGGCCCTTGAGAACAGACTGTCGCTGAACATCTCGCGGCCGCTGGAAAGTGGCGTGATCCGGGACGATTCCGAGAGCAGCGAGGCGGCCGTCAAGGAATTGGTCGGCCATTTGATTCAGCAGGCCAAGGCCAATAACGGTTTCAAGCGGACGCGGGCCATCGTCGGTGTGCCTTCGGAATCCTTCAAGGCCAACAAGATGGCCATCAAGCGTCTCGTGGCCGATTTCGCGGACGAAATCATGGTGGTCACCGAGCCGTTTTCGGTCGCCTACGGCCTGGATGCATTGAACAATGCCATGGTCATCGATATCGGTGCCGGCACCATGGATTTTTGCATCATGTCCGGCACGATTCCCGCCGAGGAGGATCAGCGGACGGTCTTCACCGCTGGTGACCACATCGATCGCCTGCTTCAGACCTATCTGCACGAGCGCTACCCCCATGCGGATTTCACCCTGAACATGGTCCGTCGCTTCAAGGAAGCGCACAGTTTTGTCGGCGATCCGGAAGATGAGATCCGCGTTGAAATCCCGGTGGATGGAAAGCCGACCATGCACGATATCACCGCGGAGATGCGGCGTGCCTGTGAAAGCATTCTGCCGGGGCTGGTGGAAACCATGCTGGAACTGATCGCCAAATTCGACCCGGAGTTTCAGAAAAAAGTCCGCAACAACATCATCCTGGCGGGTGGCGGCAGCCAGATTCGGGGATTACGCGAGCACGTCGAAAAGGTGCTCCAGGAATACGGGGCCTGCCATGTCCGCACCGTTTCGGATCCGCTGTTCGGCGGCGCCGACGGCGCACTTTCCCTGGCCGTGGATATGCCGCCGGAGTATTGGGAGACCAATTGATCGGAAAGGTGCCGCAACGCTGAGAAGATGAAACTAAAAAATGGAGCGGGAAACGGGATTTGAACCCGCGACTTCGACCTTGGCAAGGTCGCACTCTACCACTGAGTTATTCCCGCTCAATGCAAAAGGCGCCTTTTACATAGATTCGGCATGAATGTCAACAGGGTGAATTGTTTATTTCACCATCGCGCCCGAATCGAAAACCACCCCGCCGTCGGTCCAGAGGAAGGCCTCGCCGTTGAGCACGATTTTTTCCTTGGCAAACCACAAAGCCAGGTCACCGCTGGCTTTCTTTTTGGGATGGTTTTCCTTGGCCACAATCGGCGGTGCTTTGACGCTACGGGTACTGTTGAGGTAGTTCGTGTATTTGATGAGTTTGGCCTGCTGTGCGTCGGCGGGCAGCACATGGGTCTGGAAATACATCTCGATATTGTAGGCCTCTTTTTCACCCGGGTCCGAGAGCAGCTTTTCGCGCACCAGGGCAACGGAAATCTCGGCCAGGCGTTTTTTCTTGATGAACGATTTGCCTGAGAGCACGTTTTCGAAGGTCAAGACGGTGATCTCCGGAAAATCCGGCAGCAGGGCCGTTTTGTCGGATTTGAAGTCCTGCTCCTTTGTCTCGGTACTGACATGCAGGGTAATGGCCAGATTGTCCGCCATCCAACGCGTGGGCAATAGCAGTGCAAGGTTGTCGCCGGTGAATAGATTGAATGGGTTGAATGCCGATTTTTTGGCAAAAAGCAGCATCACACGATTGAATTCCGGCTCGATCCGCTTGAGGATATCACGGTTGCGAAGCTGGCCGTACAGCCACAGAACATCATAATTTTTGACCTTGTCATTTTCCAGGACCGTGTTCATGACGCGGTCGAATACGTCGGCACGGGCGTTGAGCAACAGGGCCGGGCCAACCGACCGGATCATGTCCGGGGAATCGATGAAGGCGTTGTTGCCGTTGTCCAGATTGCGCAGGATCAGCTTGCCGGCCATGTCCGCATCCCCCAAACGCGCATATTGCAGGGCTGCGAAGAGGATGTTGCCCCAATCACTGTCCTCGGAGTTGGCCAGGGTGCGCTCCAGGTCCGCTTTTACCTTTTGCGGATCGCCCTGTTCCTGGGTCAGCATGGTCTTGCTCATGGCGACCGAGGCCGCATAGGGATCCTTTCGCATGATTCCCAGATGGATCTTCTGAAAGGTTTGATAACATTTCAGCGCCGCCTCTTTTTGATCGGTTTCCTGAGCCGCCTGCCCCCGGTAATACCAGTATGGCGGAAATTTCTGGAAGCTGCTTTCAATCCGTTCCAGTTTGCGATAGCGTAGGGCCATGTCCGGCTCCTTTAAAATGGCCGTGTAATCGCTCAGCTGTTTCTCGTTCAGCCGCCATTCGTCAGCGATGTCGTAGCGTTGCATCAGATCCCAGGAATATTTAAGCAGCTTTTTATAGAACGTATTGATCCCCTGGATGGTTTTGGATTCGATTTGCCAGAATTTCTCCTCCTTTTCCTTCTTGTAGGTGCCCATTTGGGACCGGTAGTTGAAGTAGAAGGAGCCCACATTGAGAAACGCGCTCAAAATGGTCGTGTAGGGGTTGATCAAAAGATCCGTGTCGAAAATCTTCGATCTCAGCCGGTTCTTGAGCTCGTTCTGAACGTTCTTGTCATAGGTTGTCAGCAGGTATTCCCGCTCCTGGTCATTGATTTTCGAAATGGTCAACAGATCCATGAGTTCCTGAAGCAGGGTGATGATGTCCGCATCGGGAATATTGTTCAAATTCAGATTGTTGATGATGGTGTTGTATTCCTGGTCAAGCACCACCTTGTCGTTGTAATTCAGAATATGCGTCAATGAGACCGCGATTTGGTTCAGGCACTGCAGAACCTGCTGTTGCTGCAGTGCCTTGTCGACCGTGGCAGATGCCGAAGGGGTTTTGGGGCTTCGCTGTGGCTGTGCGGCCGGCTGGTATCGGGCGGCGGTGCGCCTTGGCCTTCGGCCCAGAGCGCCATGGGGCCCATGATACTCCCCCAAACGATACCCATTATCACCCAACCATATTTTAATTTGTCGATATGTTTATACAAAATTTGAAGCATGGGAATTTCTCCAATACGGGGTTGCCGACATGGCAGATGGTTCCAAAAAACGCCGCCGTTGATATATCACTGGACTTCGATCGGAAAAAGAGGGAAATCCTAGGTAAGGGATTCAACACAAGATCCGGTCAACCCTTCAGGGGAAGAATGACTTCCCGAGAGGAAGAAGTCACATGCTGAGAAACTGTCTTTGGGTGTTGTTGGTGGTGATTTTAAGCGGGTGCGGGCAGGAACCGCAGGAGTGGAATCCGGTTTTCGAAGCGACCAACTTCGATGCCATCAAAACCGAAGTCGATCGCAGCCTGGCACTGATGGACGCGGCTTACGGGGAGGCCACCCAAACCGACGCGATCGACATGCTCGAAAAAATCGATCAGGCACGGCAGCGTCTGCTCGCGCTCAAGGATTACTACCTGCCCCTGACAACGGTCCGCCAGACCATCTACGATGCCGAACGGTATTTGAAGCTGGATCGGCGGGACAAGGCGCGGCAACTGATCGAGAAGGCCCAGGGGATCGTCGCGTCATTGGGCATGGTGACGCAAAACGCCGTTTTCGATAAAATCGTCATTGAATTGAAGACCATGCTCGATGAAGTCGTCGCCGCCATGAACAGGACCTCGACGTCGGACAGCTACCAAAAAATCAAATTGCTGGGCGAGCATGTTAACCTGATGCTGGTCAAGGGCGATCTTGTGCTCTCGGGG
>NZ_BBCC01000097.1 GCF_001311845.1 Desulfosarcina cetonica JCM 12296
GGCCGCTGCAGAGAAGGCTGCCGCAGAGAAGGCTGCTGCCGAAAGGCCGCTGCAGAGAAGGCCGCTGCCGAGAAGGCTGCTGCCGAGAAGGCTGCTGCCGAGAAGGCCGCTGCCGAGAAGGCCGCTGCCGAGAAGGCCGAAGCAATCAAGAAGGCGGCTGCCCAGCAGTCCGAAGTCGAGGTCTCCTATGATGCCGAACCGCCCAAACCGGAGAAAAAGGTGAAAAAACCATCCGACCCAATGGATACCACCATCAAACTCATTGCCGCTGGCGTGGCCTTTTTCATGATTCTGATCGTTGGGGCCAGCATATCCAACTCATTGAAATACTATCTGGTTGAAAAACAGGGTGCCCTGCAGATCTGGAAAGGCAAGTTCGCCCCCTTGGGCAAGAAGCGCATCGCCATCCTGCCCGGTGTACCGGCGCCCGAGGAGCCGAAAGCCATTTATAGCCAGGACGAGGTCTATCCGCTGGCGTATGAATATTTTATCGATAAGGCCGATGCCTTGATGGATGTCTCCGGAATTCCGGATTTCGAGGGCATCCAAACCGCACTGAAAACGGCCCTCGAATTTAGCGCATCGGATGAAATGCAGCGCATCGCCTTTGACCGTCTGGATACGATTGACCGGTTGACCCTCACCTACAAGGCGGATCTTGCCTCCAGTCGCGGTACCATCGAAGGCTTCCAAACCGCCATCGGACTCTTGAACGACGCCGGCAAGCTCACCTCGGACAAGGTTCAGAAGGAGATGATCGCCCAGCGGATTGCCGCCCACGAAGCCGCGATCGAGACACTGACGGAGCAAACGGCCGAAAACCAGCCCGAAGTCGAGAACAGTGTCCCGGCAGTTGAAAATGAATCGGCCGCGCCCCAGGCCACGGAGCCGGAAGCCGAAACGCACTAACCCCTTTTCGGTTTAGATAGCCAAGGGGGAATCGCGCTGTGAGTTGTTACCAGGCGGTTCCCCTTTTTTACGATTGTCGTTTGGTTTAATTGAATAGGAAATCAAGATGCACAAACTGCTCACCGACGCCCCTGGAGAGAAGATGCTGCTCCTGGGCAATGAAGCCATTGCCAGGGGGGCCATCGAAGCGGGCGTGGCCTTTGCCACGACCTACCCCGGCACCCCATCATCGGAAATCTCCCTCAACCTCTTTCAAATCTCCCATGAGAGCGACCTGTACTTCGAGTACAGCACCAATGAAAAGGTGGCTCTGGAAGTTGCCGCCGCCGCCGCCAACAGTGGCATCCGAACGTTTTGCATGATGAAGCACGTGGGCATGAATGTCTGCGCCGACCCGCTGATGACGCTGGCCTATATCGGTGTCAAGGCCGGATTGGTCGTCCTCACGGCGGACGATCCGTTCATGTTCTCCAGCCAGAATGAACAGGACAACCGCTATTATGGCAAGCTCTCGGGCCTGCCCATCCTGGAGCCTTCGTCGGTCGAAGAGGCCCGTGAAATGGCCATCGCGGCCTTTGAACTATCGGAATCGCTGGGCGAGCCCGTGATCCTGCGAACCACGACACGCATCAACCATTCGAGTGCGTTTGTGGAACTGGGAACAATCCACCCCCGCAAGACCAAGGGCGATTTTACGAAAGACCCCTTCAATAAGGTGGCGGTGCCGGCCGTTTCCAGACGCCTGCATGTAAAGTTGCTGGAAAGATGGCAGCAGGCTCAGACCATCGCCGAAACCTCTCCCTTCAATTTTGTCGAAGGCGATGGCAGCTGGGGGATCGTCTGCAGCGGCGTCAGCTACAATTACGTTGCCGACGCGGTCAATGAACTGGGGATCCAAGCCAAAACCCGGATTCTGCGCCTGGGCTTCAGCCACCCCACCCCGCCCCGACGCGTCAAGGAATTTCTGGCCGGTTGCGCCAAGGTTCTTGTCGTCGAGGAAGGCGAACCTTTTTTGGAAGAGGCGACCAAAACCTTCGCCCAGGAAGCGGAGTTGACCCTTCCCATCGCCGGAAAAGGCGAATCCCTCTTCTCGCGGCTGTACGAGTTCGATCCGGCCATGGTCCGAGGCATCATTGCCGGCTATTTTGACCTGCCATACACAGCGCCCCGTAGCCCCGAGCTTGGCGATGTGCCCGAAATTCCCCAACGGCCGCCCAACCTGTGTGCCGGTTGTTCCCACCGGGCCACCTATTATGCGGTCAAGAAAGCCGCCGAAGGCATGGACACCATCTTTCCCAGTGACATCGGTTGTTACACCCTGGGTTTTCTACCACCGCTTTCCATGGGGGACTTCGTCCTCTGCATGGGTGCCTCGGTCAGCACGGCCTGCGGATTTTCCAAGGCAACCGACAAGAAGGTGATCGCCTTCATCGGCGATTCCACCTTTTTTCATTCCGGCATGACCGGTCTGGTCAACGCGGTTTTCAACAACCACAATTTTACCTTGGTGATTCTCGATAACGGCACAACGGCGATGACCGGTCACCAACCCCACCCCGGTGTTGACATGACCAACCTCAACCGCTCCGGTTACGGTCGGGTGTCTATCGAGGCAGTGGTCCGGGCCATTGGCGTGGAGCATGTCACCGTTATCAAGCCCTACAAGGTGAACAAGAGCATTGAAGCCATCAAGGCCGCGCTGGACCACCAAGGTGTGTCGGTGATCATTTCCCAGGAGATGTGCACCCTCTATGCCCGCAGCCTGAAACAGCTCAAGGTACGCGCGTTCCAGGTAACGGACAAGTGCAAGAACCATCGGGACTGCATCAACGAAATCGGCTGCCCGGCCTTTTTCCTGGACGGTGAACGCGTTCAGATCGATCCCAACGCCTGCGTGGGATGCGCGGTTTGCGCCCAGATCTGCCCGGAAAATGCCATCACACCGGTTAAGGAAAAATAGGAAACAACCATGAAAGCAACGAGACTGATTATTGTGGCGGTGGGGGGACAGGGCAACTTGCTGGCCTCCAAGGTATTGGGAGAAGCGGCCCTGCTCTCGGGTCTGCCGGTACGCATGAGCGAAATTCACGGCATGGCCCAGCGCGGCGGTGTGGTCGAATCCGCCATCGTCTTCGGGGACGCCAAAAGCACCATTATTTCAGACGGCGAAGCGGACGTTCTGGTTGGCTTCGAACCATCGGAAACCCTGCGCGCGCTGAACAAATGCCATCAGAATACGACCGTCATCACCAACATGGCCCCCCTGCCCCCCTTTACCGTGGCCATCGGACGGGGAACCTATCCGGATCTGGAGCAGTTGAAGACCCTGATCCGATCGAAAACCAAACAACTCATCGCCTTTGATGCCGTTGAAATGGCCGAGTCGGCGGGCAGCGTCATGGCGGTCAACATCGTCCTGTTAGGCGCTTTGATCAGAACCGGCATTTTGCCGATCACCAGGGAAAAGCTGGAAGCGGCCATCCGCACCAAAACCAAGGCCTCCTTTGTGGATGTGAACCTCAAGGCCTTTGCGCTTGGATTTGGCGTGTCGGCCGACGTCCAATAAGGCGATTGGCGGATAAGAATATACCAGGATGCGTAGGATTTTCATTCGTATTCAAGGCGGGCTTTTTTACGCATAGTGGGGCTATGTGTGGAAAAGCCCAACGCCGAAGACGGATGAAAAGACAAGCAGGCGGGTATATTCTTTGACAGAAATCGCCTAAGTCCATCCTGTGCCGCCTGCCTGTTACGGGGCAGGCGGCACGGCCTTCAAACGGCTCAAACGCCTGCCCGGGCATACAACCCCCATCCCTGATTTTGCTTTGATTTTCCCGCCCCCCCCTTGCATTCAATCCCCGCATGGCCGATCAAACACATGAAAAATACGAAAAACGATACGATTGTGCACAAGAATATTTGACAAGATCGTGTTTTCGTCTGAAAATATAAACCAACCATAGAATTATGATTTGGTTCCATTTTGACTTGTCCTTGTAGCAGATCCGCCATTTGGCAAGCGTGGCTAATTTATATCTGGGGAGAGGAACCATGAAGAAACTGGTCGAGGAAATCGCAAAGGCACTGGTGGATATTCCAGAGCAAGTATCGGTCAACGAAATCGAAAGCGTGCAGAGCATTGTGATCGAGCTGTCCGTGGCCAAACAGGATCTGGGCAAGGTAATCGGCCGGAAAGGCCAGAACGTTCAGGCGATCCGCACGATTTTGAATGCGGCTTCGGGGAAGAGTAAGAAGCGGATTATTTTGGAGTTGATTGAGTAGGTTTCAAACAATCCTATTATGTCATCAAAAGAATGACACAATAGGATTGTTTTCATTATTATTGCAGAGAATGCTATTTTGGAAATCTTCGAAATTGTGTAATCTTGATGAACTCGTAAAAAGAGGTTAACCCCAACGTCAGAGGTTTTTTGATATGGGGTATGTAAAAACGAAAATTTTCAAAAGCAACCGCAGCCAAGCGGTGCGACTGCCCAAAGAAGTTGCCTTCTCGGAAACGATAAAGGATGTCGAAATCGTTGTCATCGGCAACTGTCGGGTTATTTCACCGGCCGGACAGACATGGAATGAATGGTTCGATGGCCCTGGGGTGTCTCCCGATTTTATGAGCGAGCGGCAACAACCTGAAGACCTGCAAAGAGAGACCCTCTGATGCTGAAGTATTCGCTGAACACCAATATTGTCATCTATACAATGAAAAATCGCCCTCCAAAGGTCAGACAACATTTTAAGGCGCATCATGGACGAATGGCAATTTCGACGGTTACGTTGGGTGAACTAACAACAATACCAAAAAATTCGAACGGGTGCCCGGGTTAATGGCGGATGATTGGTGCAACGCATAGTCGGGTAAAGATTGAATGGGAAAAAGAACGCATAAAATTCAGCAACGGTATTAATTGAATTCTGAGCTGCATTGAACATGAATGCGTAACGGGCTGACTTAACATTTTTTATTAAGTAATTGAGAGACGTCCCCAACTTTCACCCTGAATGCGGCTTCGGGGAAAAGTAAGAAGCGGATTATATTAAAGTTAATTGAGTAAGGAAATATAAAGACTGCCCGGTCGTTTCCGATCCGGGCAGTCTTTATATTTGTGCTATCCGCTTTTAGAGCGTTTAACTTTTTTTGAAAATTTTCTTGCGGGACGCGCCTGCGAGGCCAACCAAACCAGTTCCAAGGAGGAGCATAGTGGCGGGTTCGGGGACTGGGGCACTTTCACCATTCGCAGTAAGAATTGAATAGTCCAGATAAAAATCCCCAAACACAGAAGTAACTGTAACATCTAAGGTCCCTAACAAATTAAGTTGAATGAGGCCTGCAAGAGACCATCCATAAGTTTCACTTGTATAGGAAAAATTGTAAAACCCGTCTCCAATGATCCCTGGTTGGCTAATAAAGGCGGTCTCTACAAAAACTTCATCCCAACCGCTTTGATCATCATAGAGACGTATCGTAAGCGAATAATCTGTGATGTAGTCTCCTCCAAAAATGGTATCGAAGCCATCATCAGTAATATCATGAGTGTAAGAAACACTATTCCAGTCATCAACAAATTGGTCGGGATTCCAATCGATGGTGTCAGTCCACGTAGTTGGTACTGCACTTGCCACACTAACCAACCCGAAAACCAATACCAAGCTACATAAGAATACAATTACCTTTTTCATCGGCCTTTTCTCCTTTTTCATGGTTTTCAATTATCAAAAATATGAACTCTACTTGCAGTGTTACAGCAATCCGCATGCCTGTCTCGGGTATATTTTATTTTCATGTTATTTCAACGTGTTGCTTTTTGCTATTTTTTTTTACCACAAACATTATGTACAAAATTACATAGTGTTTGTGGAATTCGGATATCAACAACCTAAAAATTCGCACCTTTTTTACATAAATGGTCCAGCGGTGGAAGGAGACGGGGATGATTTTATGCATTTATAGTCATACAACTTTGAATTTTATTGGCATGGATTTTGGTGATAATTTTATTTTGTTAAGTTTATTATGCAACTTTAAAATTTCAAAAAATAATATTCGGCGAAACAACCGATTTTCTATCAAAGCAAAATAAATGCCAAGAAAAACTATAGTTGGAGCACTATATGAGAGTAAATCGTTGGAAGACCGAAGCGGTTTAGCCCCACAATGCAACAAAGTAAAAATAGGGACAGGTACTTAATACTTTGGTGAAGGGGACGTTTGGTGAAGGGGACGTTTGGTGAAGGGGACGTTTGGTGAAGGGGACGGGGATGATTTTATGCGTTTGTTAAAACACTACGTCTCAGATTATTTACCCCTTCTTGTCGTTGGCTCAAAATCTCTCAGCTAATTACTGATCAAATAGCAAAAATAATCATCCTTCGAAGACAGGGCAGTTGTATTTTTTGATTTTTATGTCTTCGGTCATGATCGGGTAGTTTTCCGCAATACTTTGAGCAACAAGCATTCGATCAAATGGATCCCTGTGGTGGAAAGGAAGGTCTTTAAGCAATCGTGCGGCATCCGCTTTAAAATCCAGTAGGGCAAATCCACTTTCCTTGGCAATGGCAACAGGATCGAAATTAATTTCCATTTTACCAATTGAAGCTTTGATCATCAATTCAGCTATACTCACGGCAGAAATAAAAATGGTGTTTGACAAATCTTCCAATGCCGACCGCTTGGCCACTTCCAATTTGGAAGGGATTGTCAATGCCCATAGGAAAATATGCGTGTCGATGATGATGTTCACGTATCCTCACCATAAAACATGGCGTTAATTTCAGCATCTTCATCCATTATGTTTTTTGGAACGGTGTATTTCCCGCCAAGCAGCCCAAGTTTTCTTCTTCCCTCTGGCTTGTGAATGACCAGATCTACCAACGGCAAATTATTTTTGGCGATAACCACTTTCTCGCCCTGATAAACCATGGCAACCAGTTTGGAAAGATTTGCTTTCGCTTCTGAAATATTTACGATTTTCATGGCAACGCCCCATTCGTACCTGATTGATCCTATTTAGGTCTACCATACCTAAAGAGACCAATTAGGTCAACTTTTAAAAGAACAGGTGATAATTTCTGATCAATCCTCGGTCTCACGGCTTCGTTCAGCATGACTGGAGCGTCCCAAAACCTATGAAAAAGATTCCATACAATAAGAGAACATTATCTAACCTTTTTGTTCCTTTCTTCATGACAACCCAATGCCACATATAGTTTAAATACTCCGTAATATATTGACAACATAGATAATATTGACAGACTTCATTCCCTGGCGTACAATTTGCGTGATACAGATGAGAAGCGATGGCCAATCCCCCGAGCCACATGGTCATCGCCATGAGATATCGTTCCCTGTGAGTTGGATGGAGAAAGGATCCGGAGACAGCATGCAAATCAATCTGAATTCAGACCGTGACAAGCGCCAGCAGCAATCCGCCTCGGCCGAGGACAAAAGAACCGCTTTGGAGAAGGCCCTGGCCGCCCGCGAACAGTTTCTGGAGCAGCACCCGCACCTGCGCGAATACCAGGCCGAAATCGATTCAATCCTGGACAAATCGGGTAACCAGCAGGGCCGCATGGCTGTATTGGGGACCCTGATGCAGGCAAAGTTATTGGAAATGCAGCAGGAACTGTTGAAGATGACGCGGGTGTTAAGAGAATCCGTTCAAGCCTGACGGATTCGTAAGAAGCCCAATATCGGCGTTACGCTTCATCCTTCGTCATCATGATTGGTCAGCTTCTCCCCTACCCCACACTGCGAACCAGCAGCTCCACCGGGTGCATGACCGGCCGACACCCCAGGTGAGATATCTGCATTTCGCAGGTGGGGCAGTCGGTGACGGCCACATCGGCGCCGGACGCTTCGATCAGTCCCATCAGGTCGCTGCCGATGGTGCGGCTGAGCGTTTCGTTTTTGGCGGCCAGGCCCCAGGTTCCGGCCATGCCGCAGCAGTGGCTGGCAAGGGGGGTAAGGCGCAGTCCGGGAACGGCGGCCAGCACCTTGGCCGTGCTCTGGGGCTCGGGCTGGATTTTAAGATGGCAAGGCTGGTGATAGGCGGCTTTGATTTCCACCGGCCGGACATTGTCCGTAACCAGACCACTTTCCACCAGCCGGCTGACATGCACGACCTTGGCCGCTACCTGCCGCACGGCGGGCGTGTCCAACAGACAGGCCCAATCCTCCATGAGGCCAGGCCGCAGGACGAACAGGTCACCACGATGTGATCCACCTGTTCCAATAGTCGACGCCACTGGCCCAGGTTGCGCCGGACCTTTTCCCGGGCCGCAGCGACCATGCCCTTGGTCAAGAGCGGCAGCCCGCAGCAGTGCTGCGCGGGGGTATGCACGGTATAACCCCGCTGGGTCAGCATTTTCACCAGGGCGCGTCCGATGGCCGGCCGCACGTATCCCGCATAGCATCCCGAGAAGTACAGCACCCGTTTCCGACCCGTGCCAGCCACCGGTGCGACCGTGCGGAAAAGCGACTGCCGAGCCATGGTAACCAACGGCCGGCGGCGGCTGATGCCGGTGAATACCTCGCCGGCCTGCCGGACCAGGCCCGGTTTCATCAATGGGGCGAGCATTGCGGAAAACCGTCCGCCGTAGCGACCCAGCGGCTCCACGGCGGTCACGATTCGGCTGTGCCGGGAGGGACCGAAGCGCCGCACATAGCGTGCCCGGGCTTCCAGGGCCAGTTTGGGGATGTCCACGTTGGAGGGGCATTCCAAACGGCAACTGCCACAGCCCACACACTGGTCGATCACGGTCTGAAACGTTTGCGCGTACAACGCGGCATCGTCCAGCGCCCCGTTGATCAGCGCGCGCAGGATGTTGGCCTTGGCCTTGGGTGCCGCCGCCTCTTGGCGGGTGAACTTGTAGATCGGGCACATGCGCGTGGCCCGCGTCACGGTGGTGCATTTACTGCAACCGTGGCAGCCTCGATCGCTTGGTGCCAGCCCGCCGGCCAGTTGAGCTGGGTAGCGGACAGGGCCTTGCGGCGGTAATGCTCACCGTAGCGCAAATTATGCGTCATCTGGTCCGGGGTCGTGGCGGTTTTGATCATCGGGTTCATGCGCCGCTCGGGGTCGAGCAGGCCTTTGACCGTCTGAAACAAGGGGAATAGCGTCGGATATTGCCGCCGGACGTAGGCGCTGCGCAGGCGGCCGTCGCCGTGCTCGCCCGATACCACCCCACCCAGCCCGTTGACCAGGTCGAAAACGCCGTCAGCCAGGACCTTGAGCAGGCGGACATCCGCCGGATCGGTAAGATTGAGTAGTGGCCGGGTATGCAGCAGCCCCTTGGCAATGTGCCCGTAGACCACGAAACGCACGCCGTGGCGGTTGAGCAAGTCGTAGATTCCCCGGAAGTAATCCACCAGCCGTTCGGTCGGCACCACGGCATCCTCGATGAGGGCCAGGATCTTCTTCTCGCCCTTGAGTTTGTAAAGAATCGGCACGGCGGCCTTGCGGATGGCCCAAAAGCGCGCCTGCTCCGCCTTGGAAACGGCTAGGTGGGCCTGGCTGGGCCAGCCCTTCAGGGATAACAGATCCAGCGCCTGCCGCCCCAGGCCTTCCGTAATCTCCCGCGAGGGGCCATCGAATTCCACCATGAGAACATTGTCGATGCCGGCGGGAATGCGCTTTCTTAGAAGCGGGTCGCTGGCGCGGGCCAGTTCGAGGAGCGATTTGTCCATCACCTCGATGCCCGCCGGCCGCATGGGCAAAATCGCCTGCACGGCCAGGGCGGCCTTGTCGATGGCATCAAAAAAGGCCACCACCAAACTCTCATGGGCCGGTTTGTTCAGCAGGCGGAAGCAAAGGCGCGTGGCAATCCCCAGGGTGCCCTCGGCGCCGCAAAGCAGGTGCTGCAGGTGCAACCGCTCGTCTTGCACCAGGCCGCGCAGGTTGTACCCGGCCACGTTGTGCTTGACCGCCGGATAGGCCGATTCGATGGTCTGACGATGCTCCAGATAGCACGCTGCCAGGCGCCTGAACGGGTCGGGAAGCCGATCCAGCGGGGTTGCCGCCAGGGTCTCCAGCCGGACCATCCGCCCCGAGGCGAGGACCACCTCGGCGTCCAGGAGGTAGTCGGCCACGTTGCCGTACTTGACCGCATGGGCACCCGAGGCATTGGTGGCCATCATTCCGCCCAGGCTGGCGTATTCGCCGCTGGAAGGATCCGGCGGGAAGAAGAGACCGCTACCCGAAAGGGCTGTTTCCAGCTCGCCGAGACGGTAGCCGGGCTCGCATTCAACGGTCTTGCCCTCCACATCGATACGGATCAAACGGTTCATGTAGCGGGTGAAGTCGATAACGATGCCGCTGCCCAGGGCCGACCCGCACAAACCGCTGCCCGCGCCCCGGGGGTGGATGGACAGGCCGTGCCGCCGGGCAAAATCGACGGTGGCGACCACATCGGCGGAACATTGGGGATAGACGACGGCCGCCGGTGCGAGGGAGAAAATACTGGCGTCCGAAGCCAGCATCTGAAGGCCGATGGCATCGTCGACAAGGTCGCCGGCAACCTGCGCGGAAAGGCTGAAAAAAGGGTAGGATTTCAAGTCACCCATCCATTCTGGTAAAAATTGGTGAGACGTCGGCCCATGTCCCCGGCACGGCTGGCCGACTTCCGCTTGATCACCGTCAAGCCATCGGTGTCAATCGCACCAGACGGCGCTGATCACCGATCATCGGCAGCGTATAGCGGTGGATATGAACGCGAAAGCGGGTCCGGGCGAAAACGCGCGTGCCGTCGTCATCCATTGCGTCGATTTCGTGATCGTGTTCGGCCTGGGGGCCTTTCATGGCCAGGAGTTGCCCGCCGGGCGCCAGGAACGGCAGGCCCAGCCGGGCAAAGTCGTCCAGCGAGGCGAAAGCCCGGCAGACGACCCAGTCGAACCGGCCACGATGCCCGGGCATGCGCGCCAGGTCCTCCAGACGACCGTGAACGGCGGTGATGCCATGCAGACCGAGTGTTCCGATGACATACTTGAGAAAAGAGACTTTCTTGCGCACGCTGTCCACCAGGGTGAGGGACAGATCCGGCCGCGCGATCTTGAGCGGCAGCCCCGGAAATCCCCCCCGGAACCGGCATCCATAACGCGGGCACCCTCATGGATCCAGACGGACGCCGCCAATGCGTCCACATCGTGTTTCAGGGCCACGGCCAACGGATCGGTAATGGCCGTCAGATTGGAGACCCGGTTCCACTGGCGCATTTCATGGGCGTGCCGGCCCATCGCCCGGGCCTGCTCGACCGAAACGACCACCCCGAGACACGCGGCACCGTCGATCACGATTTGCCGCCAGGCGGCGGAATCGATCGTCATCCCATCGGAGGTTCCCATGAATGATCAGGCGGGCTTGGTGGCCCGGATGAGCCCGGAATCGTTGGGGCCGGTGAATTCTATCCGCTCGACCGCTTCCAGCCCCGCCTGGGAGAGCATTGCCGACAGTTGGGCGTCGCTGTAGGCCTGGCCACCTTGGGTGGCCAGCAGCATGTTCAGGGAAAAGAGCGTCGGGAAAAGCGGGCCGGCCAAGTCGTTGTTAAGGATGAATTCGTGAATCACGGCCAGGCCGCCGGGATTCAGGCAATCCGCCGCCTTCTGGATGATCCGCTGGCAGTTATCCGGCGATTCACCATGCAGGATATGCGACATCCAGACCGCGTCGTAATGGCCGTCAATGGCCTCATGCAGATAGTCACCGGCAACGAAACGGATGCGTTCGGCCATGCCCATGCGCCGGATGGTCTCCTCGCAAACGGCCGGGTGGTGGGAAGATCGATCACCGTGGCCGTCAACTGGGGATATTGCCGGCAAAAATGGATCGCATAGGTACCGGGTCCGCCACCCAGGTCCAAAAGGGTGCCACAGGCGGAGAGATCCACCACGGGTACCAACCGCGGCGCCAGTTGCATGGCCAGGTTGAACATGCCCATGAGAAACGCCTGGCGCTCCTTGTAACCCTTTTCGCGTATGGGCTGCCGGATCGACTTGCCGCTGGCCACGGCTTCGGGCAGCCGCGCCCAGGATGGCATCAGGTGGTGGTGATGTTGAATGATGAATCCCAGGTAATGCTCGGACCGGGCGCTCAGGTAGGTTCGGCTGGCGGGGGTGTTGCAGTAGCCGAATTTCTCCTTGACCAGCAATCCCATGGCCGTCGCCGCATCCAGCAGCCGGCGTATGGCATCCTCGGGCCCATTGACCTGTCGGGCCAATGCCTGGACGTCCTGGCGTCCGTCGCCGATACGCGTGAAGATATCCAACGCCACCATCGTGTGCAGCACGCAGGTCGCCCAATAACTGCCGGAAGTTTGCAGGATGCGCTCCAGTGTCCAGGTTTCATCATCCATATCGGTTCCTTTCAAGGTTAGTGGCTCCGCAGACCATGATGCCATCGACACTAGAGGATCGAACCGGTCTTGTCAATGACGGGTAGCGCCGGGGAGTAGCCTTGCAAAATCCGCGCATGGCACTTGCGTGGGAAAGAATCCGAACGATCTTATCCACTTGCAAAAGCAGGCACTTTTCTGTAAGGATGCGGCCTCATATAGTATTTAAGATAATGTTTTTGATAAGGCCAGAGGGAGGAAGCTGTATAAACCATACCGCGACGACCGATAACGCAGCCCAAAAACATTATCTTGAATGCTATCGTTGTTCCTGATCCGTCTCCGCTCCAACAAACCGGGAGGCATCAAAGAAACCGACGCGCGGCATTGCGATCCGCCGGACGGGGGATACCCGGATGGTCAAAAAGAAAACCGACACGGCCAATTTCGATTATGGCGACGCTCGGCTGGCACAGGCGCGTCATCGGCTCCTGTTCGAGCGTTTTGCCGATGCTGTTGTTGTTTGCGCGGCGGATGGTCGGATCCTGGATTTCAACCCTGCTGCCCTGACCTTCTTCGATATCCCCGCAAACGGACTCCGCGACGCGAATATCACGACCTTCTATGCGAACCAGGCGGACCGCCAAGCGCTGCTCCGGCAGGTCGACGAGAAAGGCATCGTGCAGAATGCGCCGTTGATTTTCGTGGACCACCGTGAAACCGTCAAGCACGGCCTGGTTACGATCATGCGTTTGGACACACCGGATGGCTGCCGGTACGGTTACCAGGAACAGATCCGGGATGTGACCCAGCACCGGCAGGCGGAAAAAAAGCTGCGGGACCAGATGGATTTCGCCAGCCAGCTCTTTGCGGTCGCTCCCGAGGCCATCGTCCTGTTGGACATGGAAGATCGGGTTCTGCGCGCCAATGAGGAGTTTTGCCGGCTCTTCCAGTACCCGTCGGAGAAATGTACCCACCGACCGATTGAAGAATTGATCGTCCCCCAGGCATTGAGGGCCGAAAGCCTCTCCATGTCGGCACGCGCCATGGCCGGCGAGCGTTTCGAATTGGAAACCCGACGCATGCGCCGGGACGGAACCCTGGTGGATGTTTCGGTGCTGGCCAAGCCGATCGCCATGGAAGACGGGTCGCCGGCCGTCTATGTGATCTACCGCGACATCACCAAGCGCAAACAGGCCGAAGAGGCCTTCCGGAAGAGCGAAGCCCGCTATCGTACCGTCCTGGAGGTCGCGCCGGATCCGGTGATCGTCATGGACATGGACAGTCGGGTGATCTATGTGAACCCGGCCTTTACCCAGGTGTTTGGCTGGCATCTGGACGATTGCCGCAATCAAACGATCGACTTCATTCCACCCAAGGCACAGCCGGCCACCGACCGGTTCATGGATCTGCTGCGGCAGGGAATTCCCTTCTCCGGTATTGAAACCCAGCGCCATGCCAGAGATGGCACGCTGGTGGACGTTTCCATCAGTGGCGCCGTTTTTCTCGACGAAGCGGGCCATCCGGAAGGCTATGTCAACACGCTTCAGGATATCACCCAGCGCTGCAAGAAGGACGCCGAGCTGCGTTATGTGGCCTACCATGACACGCTCACCAACCTGCCCAATCGCAAATCCTTCTATATGCTGCTGGACGATCTTTTACAGCACGCCGCACGGCGTAGCTCGGACCGCTCCTGGGCCCTGATGTTTCTGGATCTGGACAAGTTCAAGCAGGTCAATGACACGCTGGGTCATGACACCGGCGATCGATTGCTCAAGGAAGTGGCCGAACGTCTCAAGGCGTGTCTGCGTGAGAGCGACTATCTCTTCCGCCTGGGGGGTGACGAATTTACCATTATTCTCACCAACCTGAACCTGGATATCGATGTGGCCCGCGTGGCGCGCAAGATCCTCCAGTCGATCAGCCAGGTCTATCGCTTGGACGGCCACGAGATCTTCACCTCCACCAGCATCGGCATCAGTGTCTTCCCCAACGACGGCTGGGACGTGGAGGCGCTGGTAAAAAATGCGGACATGGCCATGTATGCCGCCAAAGAAAACGGTGGCAGCGGATACCGGTTTTTCACCGAGGAGATGAACTACAAGGCCCAACACCGTATGAAAATGGAAGTCCATCTGCGCAAGGCCATCCAGAACGAAGAGCTGCGGCTTCACTATCAGCCATTGGTGGACCGGAGAAATCGGATCGTGGGCGTGGAGGCCCTGATCCGCTGGCACAACCCCGAATTGGGATTCGTTCTGCCGGCGGATTTCATTCGCGTCACCGAAGACACCGGAATCATCGTTGCCGTGGGTCGCTGGGTGCTGTCCACGGCCTGCACCCAAGCCAAACACTGGCAGCGGATGGGGTTCAAGAACTTGTCTGTTTCGGTCAACATCTCGTCCCGCCAAATGCAAGAGCCTGATTTCGAAGCGATGGTACTTAAGATCATTGCCGCGAGCGGACTGCCGCCGGAACTTCTGAATCTGGAAATTACGGAAAGCAGCGTCATCCAGAACCCGGAAGTGTGCCTCGTGAAAATGAAGCGGATGCGGGATCATGGCATTTCCTTTTCCATCGATGATTTCGGCACCGGGTATTCATCCCTCAGCTACCTCAAGCGGTTTCCCATCGACACCCTTAAAATCGACCGTTCGTTCATCTCCGACGCCCTGAAATGCGAAAGCGACAAGGAAATGGTCCGGACCATCATTGCCATGGCCCGCGCCCTCAATATCCATACCGTGGCCGAAGGCGTGGAGACCCGGGAACAGATGGATTTCCTGGCACGCAGCGGTTGTGACCTCATGCAGGGGTATCTTTTCTCGCCGCCCCTGCCGGCGGATCGGTTAGAGGCGTTGCTGAAAGCCGGGATCGACGGCAAACCGGCAAGCGGGGCGGGTTCCCCTTCCCCGTCCCAGCCGTTCCCGGGAGCCAATCCCTGACCCTGGTTATCGGAGGCATGCCCATCATGCGTTTTCGCCCCTGTATCGATCTTCATGGCGGTGTCGTTAAACAGATCGTCGGTGCAACCCTGAACGACCGGACGGACGGCCGGCTGGAAACCAACTTTAAGGCCGAAAAGCCGGCCGCGTGGTTTGCCGCTCTCTATCGCCGGGACCACCTGACCGGCGGTCACGTGATTCAGTTGGGGCCGGGAAACGCCGCCGCCGCCCGTGCCGCACTGGGCGCCTGGCCCGGTGGATTGCAGGTGGGGGGCGGAATCAATGCCGACAATGCCGGTACATGGCTGGATGCCGGCGCCAGCCACGTGATCGTCACTTCGTGGGTATTTCACGATGGTCTGATCCACCTCGAACGGCTGCGGGAATTACGCCGCCGCATCGGCAAGACGCGCCTGGTGCTCGATTTGAGTTGCCGCCGACAAAAAGATACCTACATCGTGGCCACCAACCGCTGGCAAACCTTTACCCGCGAGGCCGTCACTTACCGCCTGATGGACGACCTGTCGGCCTATTGCGACGAATTTCTCATTCATGCCGTCGATGTGGAAGGCCGCTGTGCCGGTATCGAAACCGATTTGGTGGCCTATCTGGGAGGCTGGGAGGGGTTGCCGGTAACCTATGCCGGCGGAATCGCCAGTCAGGCCGACATTGATCGGATCGACGCGCTGGGCAATGGCAAGATCGATTTTACGGTAGGCAGCGCCCTCGACATTTTCGGTGGCAACGGGCTGCACTATGCGGCATTGGCGAAACGTTACGGCCCCATGCATCATAGAAACAGGAAAACACCACCGACACGGATGGCAAGGCCAACGAATATAGAGGGCTCCCCGGAACGCGCTCCGGGGAGCCGGATAACCACGTGGTTAAGTGGATTCCTGTTTATTCGACCGGAGTCACCGACATGACCTGTAGAACCTTGCCTGCCTCCGTATCGGCAAGCGTGCCGGTAATCTTGACTCTTTTTCCGACCATGCTGGAAAGGGCTTTGTCGGAAAGCAGGTAGGCGTTGTCGGCGGTGACAATCGCCACCCCCTTCTCGGTCTGCATCAAGGTGCCGTCGATCTCAGACGGCGCGGAGGCCACGCTGTCGGCCATCTCGCTGACAGCCTCGGTGGTCGTCTGCTGAGCCGTTTGCGGCGCCGCTTCCTCAGCGGCCTGGGAAACGGTCTCTTGGGCCGGTGCCGGTGGCGCCGCCTGACTGGCCACCTGAGCCGGCACGTCGGTCTTGGCCGGTTCTGCTTGGCCGGTGGTCGAAGGGCTCTTCTCGGAGCAGGCCACCGTCACCAGCGCCGCCAAGCCGATCATGAATGCTATTTTAAACACTTTCATCACATCCTCCTCTCATTCCGAAAAATGAATCATCCCACAACATTTCGGGTTGCGGGGGTTGGGGGCGACCCGACGGCCGGGCTTCGGGGGAGCCACTGCGTGTGGCGACGCCGGCGGCCTGGATCGGATCTGCCGGACCTATACCGGCAGGCCATCAATATTTCGAATTAGCAAGTTCGATACCACTTTCCCAAAGACCGATTTTGTGGCATCTATGACATCATCGTGCCGTCCGGGGCGGCCCCGGTTGCGAATTTTGCACACGGTCAAGTGAAGAAATGGGATAATGGCAGGGGAACCACAGTTGGTTTTGAACGGATCCGTAAACCTGATCGGATAAGCAGCGATGACCGACCCTTCGAAACGGCTGATTGTTGGCATTTCCGGCGCCAGCGGCGTGATCTACGGCGCAGAGATCCTCAAGGTCCTCAGGCAGCTGGGGATCGAGACGCATGTCGTCCTGAGCGACGCCGCCAAAACCAATTTCCGGATCGAAACCAACATCACCATCGCCGACATCACCCAGACGGCTACCTGCGTGTACGGCGAACGGGATCTGGCCGCGCCCATCGCCAGCGGCTCCTTCCCGACCCTGGGCATGGTGGTGATTCCCTGCTCGATCAAGAGTCTTTCGGGAATCGCGAATTCGTTCAACGTCAATCTGCTGATGCGCGCGGCGGATGTGACCCTCAAGGAGCGGCGGCCGCTGGTCCTGGCGGTGCGGGAAACGCCCCTACACCAGGGCCATCTGAAGCTCATGCTGGACGCCGCCCGTCTGGGAGCGGTGATTCTGCCGCCCGTACCGGCCTTTTACCACCATCCCCAGACCATCCTCGACCTGATCCACCACACCATTGGCAAAATCTTGGATTGCTTTCAGATTCCGCATCATTTGTTCGACCGCTGGGGGGAAGACGGAACAGAATAATCGCATTTGGATCGATTTTTTTGTTTTTCGCGGGTATCACTTTGAAAAAAAGGAGCTTAATCCATGGAACTGAAAACCGTCACGATCAATAATCCCGAAGGCCTCAACTTCATTCTCGGGCACTCCCATTTCATCAAAACCGTCGAGGATCTGTTCGAGGCCATCGTCAACACCGTGCCGGGGGCAAAATTCGGACTCGCTTTCTGCGAGGCATCCGACGTCTGCCTGGTACGCCATGCCGGGACGGACGACGAACTGATCGCGCTGGCCAAGGATAATGCCTTCGCCCTGGCCGCAGGCCATAGCTTCATCATTTTCATGCGCGACATGTTCCCGGTCAACATCCTCAACACGATCAAAACCGTACCGAGGTGTGCCGCATTTTTTGTGCGACGGCCAACCCGGTGGAGGTGATCATCGCCGAAAGCGCCAGGGACGGGGTATCCTGGGGGTCATCGACGGTTTCGCGTCCAAGGGTATCGAAGGGGACGCCGACATCGCCAAACGCAAATCCTTCCTGCGGGCCATCGGTTATAAACTGTAAGGTTGGCGTCCGCAGTACGGATGGGCGATATTGCATTGCGACAGGACTGCTGCTATGGTGAGGGTCCAACGTGAAGGTCTGGACGTCCACGTTGGATGGATTGAGAAACAACGCACCCGCCCTGGAATCGCGCCATTCAACCGGCCGCCCGGCAGCATGTCCGGCCGTTCAGGCGATCTCGAACGAAAGACCGATCCCGGGCGGTTCAGGAGAGCACCACCGCGTGGATTCAAAAGAGAGCTACTGGCGCAGGCAATTCTATTTTGCCTCGAGCATCGGTATTTTCTATATTCTCATCCTGGCATTGTTCGGCATCCCGTTGGTCGGCACCCTCGTGGTGATCCTCATCAAGGGAGCCCTTGACCTGCGGTACCTGATCATGGCCGGCGGCGCCGTGGGGGCCGTCCTTCTGGCATGGTTCGTTTACAGAAGCCTGAAACGGCTGGTGCAGCGCCTGCGCCGTGACGGCACGCTGGCCAGCCAGGAGGCCCGCCACAGTCTTCTGATGGGCAAACCCGTCGAAATTTCGATTTTCAACGGCATGCTCAAGTTTTCCTGCGGCCAGGCGCCGGGCGATACGCCGCTGGCCCTGCCCCATACCGAACAGGCCTTGCTCCCTGAGCAGACCGGCCAGGCCCCCGTTCCCGGTATTCTCGATCAACTGACCCGATTGGCCGAGCTCAAACGGACTGGTGCCATCGACGACGAGGAATTCAATCTGCTCAAAACCATGCTGATCGAATCCTCCGCCGCATCCCACCCGCCGGCTCAAAACGATCTGCCCTGACGGCGATCTGTTTTCTTAGTCCATGGGCAGGTAAGCATAACCCCGGGTCTGATAGGCGATGATGGAAACATAGCCGTTTTGCACCAGATGGATCGACGGCAGAAAATCGACCGGGTCGATTTTCATCGCGCGGGCGGCAATGGCACACTGTTCGAGCCTGAAACCGTTTTGCGCGAACTGATCGATCCATCCTGGATTCGTTTTTTGGTTTCAACCTCTTCCGTGGCCACATGCGCGATGCCGCGCGTGACGAAGCGGCTGGCTCCGCCTCTGAAAGCCACGACGATGGTCGGGGCAACGCCGGCATCCAGAAGTTGGGTATAGGTGTCGTCAATCAATTCCAGGCGCCGCAGCAATAACGCCGCATCGCCGACATTGACGTCGCAGATGACCCGGACCGACTTCAATTCCGCCAACGCCACTCGGTCATCCAGGCCCGCGGCGTCCAGTACGGTCGGGAATACCAATAAAAACAATAGGAAAAAAGATCGCATGATGACCTCCCGCTGCAAGGGGGAATGACGTGCCCGCCTCAAACCGGGCCGATCAAATGGATAGTCATTCAAAAAAGATAGGGTCCGACTCCCGCACGGGTCAAGCCCGGTGGTACACATGGCCGAAAACGGGCCGGTTCCACCAGCAGAAATGGAGATGGCTTTTCGGTGGCGGTTCTATGAGCTGAATTGGGGAGAAGACGATTTGCTTCTGAAAAACGGGCGTTGGCGGGTGATCGGTGTGGGGTTGGTGGTTACCGCGGGAATGATGGTCCTGTATCTTTTTCCGCCGGGTTTTCTCACCGTATTGAACCATCGGATCTACGATGCGCTGCTACAGGCGTCCCCTCGACGGGAAACCACCGGGATACCGGTCATCGTCGATCTGGACGAACGCAGCCTGCAGCGCTTCGGCCAATGGCCCTGGCCGCGCTATCGCGTGGCCGCCCTGCTGGAAAAAATCCACCATCTGGGCGCCGAGGCCGTTGGCGTGGACATCATTTTCGCCGAGCCGGATCGCACCTCGCCCCGGACCATGGTGAAAGACCTGCATAACGATCTTTCCCTCAACGTATCGATCTATGGCCTGCCGGATGAACTGATGGACTTTGACCGGGTCCTGGCCGACGCCCTGGCCCGTGGACCCTTCGTCCTGGCGTACAAGTTCTTCGCCGAAAACGCGGATATGCAGTCGTCAACCTGCCGACTGTATCCCCTGCGAACGGCCATCCTCGCCCCGGCAGGGTGGGGCGGAACACGGCGGATATCTTCACCCCCACCGACGTGGTGTGCACCATTCCCGTGCTGGCCGAGGCTGCCGGATCCTCGGGATTTATCAACATTGCCGTGGATGAGGATGGGATCTACCGAAAAGTTCCCTTGATCATGCGCTGGAACGGGGCATTCTATCCCAGTCTGGCCCTGGCGACCCTGATGCGTGCCCACAGGAGCGGAAACATCGTTATGCAGGTCGCCCACCAGGGCCTGGTGGCCCTGCGCATTGGCACGACCACGGTGCCCGTGGATCCATGGGGCCAACTGCTGATCCGGTATCGCGGCCCATCGCCCGCATTCCCGCACTACTCGGCGGCCGACATTCTCGATGATGCGGTTCCCGGCAACCGGTTCAAGGCAAAATCGTCTTCATCGGTGCGTCCGCCGCCGGCCTCAAGGATAACCGGGCCACCCCGTTTGACCCGACCTCGCCGGGAGTGGAGGTTCACGCCACCGTGCTGGACAATCTTTTGCGCGGTGATTTTCTCAGTCATCCCCAATGGGCCACCGGTGCCGAATTTTGCACCGTTTTCCTCTCCGGCGTGATCGCCACCCTGCTGCTCTTCCGCTCGCGGGCCCGCTGGAGCGTCATGCTGGTGCTTCTCAGCGGCACCCTCCTGTGGGCCGGATCGACGGTCTGCATGATGAAAACCGGCGTTTTCATCTCCCCCATGTGGGCGCTTCTGACCCTGGGGGCCTGTTTCGTGGCCCTGACCGTGGTCAAATTCTGGCATGAGGAGTCGGAAAAGCGGTTCTTTTACACGGCCTTTTCCCATTATGTCTCCGGTTCGGTGGTGAACGAACTGGTCTGCTCACACCAAGGCCTCTCTCTGGACGGTGAGGAAAAGACAGTCTCGATTCTCTTTGCGGACCTGCGCGGGTTCAGCACCCTGAGCGAGAAGCTGGCCCCCAACCAGGTCAGCGAGCTCCTGCGGGCCTGTTTCACGCCTTTGAGCCGGCTGGTGATCGAAAGTGCCGGCACCATGGACAAGTTCATCGGCGATGCCATGATGGCCTTCTGGAACGCACCGGTGGATGTTCCCCAACACGCGCCCCGGGCGCTCGACACCGCCCTGGCCATGCTGGATGCCATGGATCACCTGAATATCCGCTTTCGTCAATCCTACGGCTTTAACCTGGAACTGGGAATCGGCCTGCACAGCGGTCTGGTGCGGGTGGGCAACATGGGGTCGGCGGATCTGTTCGACTATACGGTCATCGGTGATACCGTCAACCTGGCCTCGCGCCTGGAAGGTCTGACCCGGACCTACGGGCTGCCGCTCCTGGTGAGCGAAACGATCCGCCGGGCCTGTGACGGGGATTTTATCTTTCAGGAAATCGACACCGTGCGGGTCAAGGGCAAGCACGCACCCACCACCCTGTACACGGCCTACCGCGACGGACAAAAGGTTCCCACGGCAGATGAGTTGACCGCCTGGGATGCGGCCCTGGCCCTATATCGGCAACGGCGGTTCACCCGCGCCGCGACCGCCTTCGAGCAGCTTGGCGACCGCTTCGAAGATCGCACCCTGTACCGGATCTATGCCCGACGGTGCATGGAATTTTCGGCCCAACCGCCCGGTGAGGCGTGGGACGGCGTATTTGTTCTTAACCATAAGTGACCCCCTGCGCCGTCAGCGGTGCATCAGGGAACGGCCTCATTCCGGAAAGAGTGGCCCGACGCGCCTGAGCCGCCGCACCACCGTGGCTTTTCCCAGGCTTACCAGGACGTCGAACATGCCCGGGCCGGCCAGCTGTCCGGTAAGCACGGTGCGCATGGCATTGATCAGGATGCCCGCCTTGACCGCCAGTGCCTCGGCAAGCTCGCGCGTGGCCGCCTCCGTGGTCCCGGCGGTGAAATCATCCAGGGCTGAAAATCGCTCGGCCAGGGCCGGCAGCCAGGTCTTCAGCTCGGGATGGCTCAAGAGATGTTTACGAAGGGGTTTCTCCTCGATCGGATAGGTATCGTCGAAATAGGCCCGCCCCAGGGTGGTAAAATCCTTGAGGGTATGGAATCGATCGCGGATCATGTCCAGGGTCGTTAAATACCACTCACGCCGCAAGCCCGCGTAGTCCGCGTGCCAGAGTCCTTCTGCTTCCAGTTCGCGTCTCACCAAGTCGCCGATGGTCCCGATATCGGTGCTGCGCAAATAGGCCGCATTGATGGCGATCAGTTTGGGATCGGTGAAGAACTTGGGATCACCGGGACGATGGTTGAACACCGCGTTCGCCCGGCCGATTCGCTCCAGGGTAAAGGCTTCGATCAACTCCTCCCGCGAGAAGATCTCCTGGTTGGTTCCCGGATTCCAGCCGAGCAGCACGAGAAAATTGCACAGCGCCCAGGGCAGAAAGCCCCGCTCGCGGTAGAACTGCACGGATACGATCTCGCCGTGGTGGCGCTTTGAGATTTTGCGTTTCTTGAGATCCAGGGTCAGCGGCATGTGGGCGAAGACGGGTGGCCGTGCCCCCAGTGCTTCATACAGGAGGACTTGGCGAATGGTGTTGGTCATGTGGTCTTGGCCGCGGATGACATGGCTGATGCGATCGCGGATATCATCGACCACATTGCTGAGCAAGTAGAGGGGCTCGCCGTTGGAACGGACGATCACAAAGTCCTCGATTTCGGCATACGCCCGTTCAATACGGCCAAGCACCCGGTCATCGTAGCCCACCTTACCGTCTCGATCAGGCACCTTGAAGCGGATCACCGCTGGCAGGCCGGCTTTCTCGTACGCCTCGACCTCGGCCGCGGAAAGATGTCGACAGGTGCCATCGTAACCCACATCGGCCTTTTTGTCGGCCATGGCCTGGGCACGCTTGGCCGCCAGGGTCTCTTTGGTGCAGAAGCACTTGTAGGCTTTGCCGCTGTCCACCAATTGCTGGGCCGCCCGCTCATGATCGGCCTTGAATGCCGTCTGAAAATACGGGCCCTCGTCCCAGTCCAGACCAAGCCAGGTCAACCCGTCCAGAATGCCCTGGATGGATGCCTCGGTCGAGCGCTCGGCATCGGTATCTTCGATGCGCAGGACCAGTTTGCCGCCATGTTTACGGGCATAAAGCCAGTTCAAGATCGCGGTACGGGCACCGCCAATGTGCAGGTAGCCGGTGGGACTGGGAGGGAAACGGACACGCACCGTCTCCCCGGGAACATCGGTTGGGGGTGTTATTGCCATTTCATCACTTTCATTGGTCGGTTAACAATCAAAGGCATTGATCCGTCCACCTATGCGCCGATTGTCAGGAGGTCAAACCTGCCGGATAGCGCGGTCGAGCCTTCGGCCAGGCGCACCAGATGACGGTGGTGGGTGAAAAAGAGAATCTGGGTTCTGGCGGCCAGCTCGGCCAGCACCGCCAGCG
>NZ_BBCC01000098.1 GCF_001311845.1 Desulfosarcina cetonica JCM 12296
GGCGCCCCAGGCCGGGAAATGGCCACCGGTGGCCCGGGCAACGCCGAAAGCCGACCGCGTGGTTTATCCCGGCGAGGGGACCCTCTTTGCCGATGACGACGGGCGGGATTGACAAAAGCTCGCACCCTGGTGTGCCTTAAGCGGCGGAATCCCGATGGACCGATGGGGATTCGGCCAAGGAGTGATGCATGACAGACGAACGTGTTTTGATCCGTTGCCGCAATTGTGGCGCGCGGAACCGTATTCCTGTGGCCCGTCTGCAGGAGGGGCCGCGTTGTGGCCGTTGTAAGACGCCCTTTCCGGCCATTTCCGTGACCAGCCGGCCGGTCATGGTTAGCGATGCCACCTTTGCCCGGGAGGTGCTTGAAAGCCCGTTGCCGGTGTTGTTGGATTGCTGGGCCACCTGGTGCTCCTACTGTGGCGCCCTGACGCCGATCCTGGACGATGTGGCCAGAAGTTACGCGGGGCGGCTAAAGGTGGCCAAGTTGAATGTGGACCAGAATCCGGTGACGGCCGGTCGTTTCAGCGTCATGAGCCTGCCGACGCTGCTTTTTTCCGCGACGGAAAACTGGTTGACACGCTCGCCGGCGCGTTGCCCCGACAGGAGATCGAGCGCTATCTGGTCCGTTTCCTGGCCACTTAAGCGGCTTCTAAAACCAAGGGGTTCGATTCCGGTCATATACGTTGACACATAGAATGCAGGAGGCCCCATGAACATTGTCGTTGCCGGTGCTTCCGGCTTTGTTGGCACGGCATTGAGCCGTTTTCTACGAAATGGCGGGCACACCGTCATCGGCCTGGGGCGCTCGGCACGCCACCCCCTGGCGGCCGAAACGGGCTTTACCTGGGTGCCGGCCGACACCACCCGCGCCGGCGATTGGCAGGCCGCCTTGACCCATGCCGATGCCGTGGTCAACCTGACCGGCTGCACCATCTTCAAACGCTGGACGCGTGCCTATAAGCAACGCATCGTCGACAGCCGTATCCTGACGACGCGCAATATCGTCGATGCCATGACCGGGAAGCATCAGCACTTGCTGAGCACCTCGGCGGTGGGCTACTACGGCAACCGGGGAGAGGCGGATCTCACCGAGGATTCCCCGCCCGGCGCGGATTTCCTGGCGCGTCTGGCCGTGGATTGGGAGACGGCGGCCCGGGATGCCGTCAACAAGGGCGTTCGGGTGAGCATCATGCGGTTCGGCGTGGTGCTGGGTGCCGGTGGCGGGGCCCTGGCCCAGATGCTGCCGGCCTTTCGAAAATTCGCCGGCGGCCCCCTGGGCAGTGGCCGCCAATGGTTTGCCTGGATCCATCTGGCCGACCTCCTGGCTGGGGTGCAATTCCTGCTGGATGGGGGGCGTGCCGGCGGGATTTACAACTTCTGTGCGCCGGAAACCGTGCGCCAGGCTGATTTTGCCCGTCGTTTGGCTGCCCGTGTGGGGCGGCCGGCCCTATTGCCGGCGCCTTCCCCGGTCCTGCGTCTGGTCTTGGGCGAATTCGCCCAGACGCTGCTGGCCAGCCAGAAGGTTCACCCCCGGCATTTGCTGGATAATGGTTTCGCCTTCCGCTTCGGTCGCCTGGACGCGGCCCTGGCCGATCTGGTCCGGTCATGACGCGTGACCCCATCCACACGGCGGCCGCCTATCATCGCCTCACCGGCTACCGGCGCGATGCCCTGACGCCCCATGCCTTGGACTGGGGGCATCAGCCACGGCTGGACAAGCGTTATCCGAAACTGGAACAGATACCTCTGCCGACGCCGCCGGTATTGCCCCAAACGGACTATTTCGATCTGGTTCATCGGGCCTCGAAGCCGCTTTCCTCGCCGCTGACGGCGCTGGACCAAAACACCTTGGCGACGCTCCTGCACCTGACCCATGCCATCACCGCCCAGAGCCGACACGGAAACCAGGCGTTTTACTTCCGCAGTGTCGCCTCCGCCGGTGCCCTCTACCCCTTTGAGATGTACCTGGCCGTGCATGATATTCAGGGGCTGGCGCCGGGGATCTACCACGTGGATGTTTTTCGTTTCGGGTTGACGCGGCTGCGTGCCGGAGATGTGCCGGTCATGCCGCCGGTAGGGCAAGGCGTTGCCGGTACTCTCTACATTACCGGTATTTTCTTCCGCAGCGCCTGGAAATACCGCAACCGGGCCTATCGCTATGTTCTTCTGGATGCCGGCCATCTTTTGGAAAACCTGCGCCTGGCCGCCCATGCCGTGGGTGTGGATCTTTCCGTCCATCTTGACTTTGACGATGACCGCATCGCAACCCTGCTGGGGGTGGACGCGGCCGAGGAGGTCTGCCTGATCGGTGCGCATCTGAATGCCGGCAAAGCCGTTTCGCCGGACGCTGCCGAGCTGCCGCAGGGGGATCTGCCACCGCTGCCCGAGGCCGTCCGCCATGCATCACGTGTCTCCGACAAGGTGATCGCCTATGACGCGGTTCTGGATATTCACCGCGCCGGCCATGTGGCGACCGGCGTGACAGCGGACGGGCCGCATCCCTCCCCGGACCTGGGGTGGCGTCCCCGGAATTGGCAGTCACTGCCAACCGCACCGGCGGGACGGCACACGGATTATGTGCAGGTCATCGGGCAGCGCCGTTCAGGGCGGAATTTCATTCCCCAGGCCATCGGCGAAGCGGACCTGGCCGGTTTTCTCCACCTGATCGCCAATGCCGCCACGGCCGATCCGCCCGGCGGTCCCCAAGGCGTGCCCGGCGTCGGTGTTGTCGTCGGTGAGGGGCTATCCGTGGCGCCCGGTGTCTATCAGCTGGATAGCCATGGTCGGCGGCTGGGCCAGGTGGCTGCGGGGAATCGCCTGGACGCCATGGCCCGGGCCTGCCTGGATCAGATGTGGCTCAGGAACGCGGCCTTGCACATTGCTTCCTGGCCGACCCGGAGGCGCTGGATCGGGCCTGGGGTGCCCGGGGATACCGTTATGCCATGATGGCGGCCGGCCGTCTGGGGCAGCAGGTCTACCTGGCCGCCACGGCCATGGGATGGGGCGCTTGCGGCATCGGCGCGTTTTATGACCGCGAAGCCGCCGGCAGGCTGGCCCTTGCCGATGGGGTCGCCTTGCTCTATCTGGTCGGTGTGGGGCCAATAAAAGGGGCGCGCCCACTTAACCAAAGGTTCAATTAGGGGTTGATCCTCTCTGACCGCCGGCGTATAAAAATACCTTTTTATCCACCAGCCAGGGAGAGCTTCAACCATGTCGACCGATTTGAAGATTTTCAGCGGCAGCGCCAATCTGCCGTTGGCCGAATCGATTTGCCAGACCTTGGGGATCAACCTCAGCAAGCTGGCCGTATCCCGCTTTTCCAACGATAACCTTTTTGTTCAGGTCCAGGAAAATGTGCGCGAAAAGGATGTCTTCGTCATCCAGCCCTTCACCGCGCCGGTGGGGGATACGATCATGGAGCTGTTCATTATTCTGGATGCCCTGCGAAGTGCGTCGGCCAGGCGCATTACGGCGGTGATTCCCTATTTTTCCTACGCTCGCTCCGACAAGAAGGATGCGCCGCGCATTTCCATCACCGGCCGATTGATGGCCGACCTGATCAAGACCGCCGGCGCCAATCGAGTGCTGACCATGGATCTGCATTCCGACGCGGTTCACGGATTTTTCAGTGTGCCGGTGGATCATTTGACCGCGGTGCCCTATTTCGTGAACCATTTTAAAAGCCGCATGGACCTTGCCAACGCCGTGGTGGTGGCCACCGATGCCGGTGGCGCCAAACGCGCCGGTCGGTTTGCCAAACGTATTCAACTGCCCATGGCGATCATCGACAAGCGCCGTATCGGCGATACGGAAGTGGTCCAAGGCTGGTGGTCGGTGAGGTCAGAGGACGCGATGCCATCATTTTCGAGGACGAGATCTCCACGGGCGGTACCCTGGCCGAGTCGGTGAAGACCCTTGGCAATGCCGGTGTCAAGAGCATTCACGTGGGGGCGACGCATGGCGTTCTTTGCGGACCGGCCGTGGAACGGCTGACAAACAGCGCGCTGGCTTCCGTGGTGGTGACCGATACGGTTTATCTGCCGCCGGACAAGCAGCGGAACAAGATTCACACCCTTTCCGTGGCCCCCCTGTTTGCCGAGGCCATCCGGCGGATTCACACCGGCGAAAGCGTCGGCGCGCTGTTCGACTGAAGCATCCCGCCATCCTTTTCACGGGAGGTGACCGAATGCAGATTACCAGCGAAATCTGGCAGGTGGGCGGTGAGGGATTCACGGCGGCAGCCGATGCCGCTGTTTATCTGCTCCGCTTCGCAGGCCGCGCCGCCATCGTGGATGCCGGCTGCGGTGGCCATGGGGATCGCCTGGCCGCCAACATCCACGCCCTTGGCGTCGAACCCGGTCAGGTGGACTACCTTTTGTTGACCCACTGCCATTTCGATCATACCGGCGGTGCCGCGGATCTGGCGGCCCGATTCGATTGCCCCATCGTTGCCCATGAATTGGATGCCGGCGCCCTGGCCAGCGGGGATGACCGCCTGACGGCGGCCAACTGGTACGGCCTTCCCATGCCGCCGCTTGCGGTTGACCGGATCCTGACCGGCGACATCAACACCCTTACATTGGGCGATCGGCAGATAACCGCCATCCACATCCCCGGCCACACGCCCGGGTCGCTGGCCTACCAGGTGGATTCGGACGGGCAGCGGGTGCTTTTCGGTCAGGATGTGCATGGTCCCCTGCATGCTGATTTCGCATCTGATGAAACCGCCTATCGCCGTTCCCTGGCGCGCCTGGCCGACATCGGAGCGGATATCCTCTGTGAAGGGCACTTCGGCGTATTCCATGGTGCCGACCGGGTCCGCGACTTCATTCGTTCGTTTCTGTAACGGTGCTATTTTTTGCCAAAACCGGTCATTGGCCAGCCTGACGATGGACGAATCCCCGCCTGCCAGCAATCCGATCTCGGTTTCCCGGGTGATGATTGATGCCTCGTCGGCCATTCTCCTGTTCAAAGCCCGATTGATCGTGACCTGCTGTGAGGCGTTGCCGCTCTGCATGACCCCCGCCGTGTTTGCCGAAGTCACCGTGCCGACCCGGCCAGGCGCGTCCGGCCTTGGGCGGCTCTGCCGGCAGCGGCCGGGTATCCATCTTTTGGCGGACCCCGATAAGGGGCTTGAGAAGCATGTCCGTTCCGATCTTAAACGCTTGCACCCGGGGGAACGCGACACCCTGCAGCATGTCTTGAACGGCGCCGCCCGGTTTGTGATTATCGATGATGGCAAGGCGGTGAAGGTGTGCCGCCGGTATGCCATTCCCCATATCAACGCCTTGTTGTGCCCCCGACTGCTCCACTGGCGCGGTTGGCTGTCGGGTGACCAGGCCAGGGTCTTTTTGATCGCCTGGCTGCATTGGGGCGCTATTCCAAAGCCGTGATGAAGTGGGCGGAAACTTGCACGCGATCCGATCTGGACGATTTTTTGGCGTGAGGGGGAAAGACGGCGGTGAGTGAAAGGCGTCGTCCGGAAACGACGACGCCTTTGCGGGAAGCGGGCGTGTCTCGGTAAGGTTATGCCATTACGTCGATGTTCTGACCCAGGGCCGCCTCGACAAGCATCTGGGCGATTTCCTGCTGATTTTCGGCCAGTTCCTGAAGCATTTGCATTTGGGCCGTCACGGCCGTTTGCATCTGTTGGGCGGCGCTGGCCATGGCCATGGGGCTTGCGGAAACGGAACTTGCATCCATTGGTCACTCCTGGGTTGGGGTTGACGAGGCTATCGGCATGGGTCATGTTTGACTTGAGTTTTTTATTTCGTATCAATCGATCGACCCTGCTGCCGATACTACGGATAAAGGAGCAATATCATGGATATCGTCGTTCTTGGCAACACCCCGGCGCGTAACGAAGAGCAGCAGAAGAAAGTGACGCGGGTCCCCAGGGCGGGCAAACCGATCGTCGAACGCCGCCGCAACCGGGTGGACCGACGCCAGAGTGTGCGCGACGGCATCACCGTAACGATCTCATCCCGGAAAGAGCGCCGCCGTCAGCCGGACCGTCGCAGCACGCCAAGCGAATAACGCCGTGGGACCCTCCTGGCCGCCGAGGCAGCTGTGGAAAATGGCAACGCCCTGTGGTATGGTGAATAGGACCGTTAATGACCATCATCGCTTAACCCCAATTCTTTTGATGCCGCCATGAATCAAATGAACGCCATGATGCTGACCCGCATCCATGATCTGTCACGCAGTGACGCGCCGCTTGAATGGCGCACGGTTCCCGTTCCCACACCCGGCGAAACCGATATTCTCATCCAGGTGACCGCTTGCGGGGTCTGCCATACCGAACTGGACGAGATTGAGGGCCGTACCCCGCCACCACGCTTCCCGGTCATTCCCGGCCACCAGGTGGTGGGACGGGTGATCGGCATGGGACCCGCCGCAGACCGTTTCGCCATTGGCGACCGGGTGGGCGTGGCCTGGATTTATCACGCCTGCGGCCATTGCCGGTATTGTCGCGAAGGCCTGGAAAATCTCTGCTCTGAATTCGCCGCCACCGGCCGGGATGCCCATGGGGCTATGCCGAGTTCATGACCGTGCACCAGGATTTCGCCTTTCCGATTCCGGATCGGTTTTCCGATGTGCAGGCCGCCCCGCTGTTGTGTGCCGGGGCCATCGGGTACCGCTCGCTTTCCCTGGCCGGCTTGCAGGAGGGGCACCATCTGGGCCTGACCGGTTTCGGGGCGTCCGCGCACCTGGTGCTGAAGATGGTTCGCCACCAGTTTCCCCATGTGCCGGTCTACGTCTTTGCCCGCAATGCCGACGAACAGGCCTTTGCGCGTAGCCTGGGGGCCGTTTGGGCGGGCCCGACCCAGGCGACGGCCCCCCAGCCATTGGACCGGATCATCGATACCACGCCGGCCTGGACACCGGTGGTGGAGGCTCTCAGGAATCTCGCGCCGGGCGGCCGGCTGGTGATCAACGCCATTCGCAAGGAGAAGCGCGATCAGGAGGTCCTCTTGAAACTGGATTATGCCACCCATCTGTGGCAGGAGAAGGAGATCAAGAGCGTCGCCAATGTGAGTCGCACGGACGTTGCTCATTTTCTGGACCTGGCGGCCCGTATTCCCATCCTGCCCGAGGTGCAGACCTTTGGCCTACAGGCGGCCAACCAGGCATTGATGGAGTTGAAGAACCGACGCATCCGGGGCGCCAAGGTGCTGGTCATGGACGCGCCTTGATCGCCCACAAAATTTCCGGCGTTCCCCTTAAGCCTTTCTGTTATTGACCGATATCTTTTGTAATACACGGAAATAACATTTTTTCGACGGCCGGGTCATGCATCCTGCTTCGATGGAGCGCCGATTTTGGGATCGTTTATCACCAAGGGGTATAAGTTGATCAGCCGGCTGGATCGGGACATCGGCGTCCTGATCGATAACTGTCTGGGGTTTCTCTATTCCATGGAACTGCAACAGGAGATGCGCCGGGAGATCGGCCAGATCGAAGCCGACCTGTACGATATGGTCTACCTGGGCCGCAGTGCCGCCGGTTGTGAATTCAAAGAGGACCTCTTTCGTACCCGGATCCTGCCGCTGATGAAACAGTTGACACCGGTCGGGTATTTTTTCGGTATCGACCCGGATTCGCGAATGTTGCTCGGTTACTGGCCGCAGCCCTCCGCTGACGCGGATGCCGACGCACCCGCCGTCAACGTCGATCGTCAGCGGGCGCCGGCCGCAGATCCCCGTCTCATCGGCTGATGTTCTTCAACCGTTGCCGTTTACGGAGAAGATGCGATGCAAAACCAGACCCATTCCCGTTCACCGCTCAATTCCCGGCAAGGGCTCGCCTTGGTGAGCCTGGCCCGACAGACCCTGCTGCGTCATTTTGAGGAACCCATCGATCCGGCCGATGCGGCGTCGCTGGCATCCCAGCTTGACGACGAGGCACTCAAGGCGCGTAGCGGAACCTTTGTCACGCTGACCCTTGATGATCAGTTGCGCGGCTGTATCGGCAGTCTTTCCGCCAAGCAGACCATCGCTGCCGGGGTGCGCGACAATGCACTGAACGCGGCTTTTCACGATCCCCGGTTCGCTCCGCTGAGCAAAACGGAAATGAACCGGGTGCACATCGAAGTCAGCGTTCTTACCGATCCGCTGCCGTTGGAATATCAGGGGGGAGATGATCTGTTGGCCAAGCTGCGGCCGGGAATCGATGGGGTAATTATCCGCAAGGGATACGCCAGCGCCACTTTTCTGCCCCAGGTATGGGATCAACTGCCGCAGGCGGATCAGTTCCTCTCCCACCTCTGCTTGAAGGCCGGCCTGTCGGTCGATGAATGGCGCAAGGGAACGCTGACGGTGGAAATCTATCAGGTGCAATATTTCGAAGAACCGCGCTGATGCTCAGCGACGCATGGGGGTGGCAAACCGGCGGATGAATTGATTGAGACGGTCTTTCTGGTGATCGGAGATCTTTTCAAAACAGACGCTGCGCCGTGCTCGTTCGTCTTCGGGAAGGGAGATTCCGCTACTGGCGGGAATATCTGAAACCGTGCGGCAAACCAAACCATCAATCATGATTTCACCATCTGGGGCCATGATGGACAGCTGATCCATCGATGGGTCCGGCGTAAGTGCCATGGCATGGCCGTAGGCAAGCCCGCCCAGGCTGATGTCGATCAGGCTGCAACGTTCGTAGGGATTTGTCCGGGAGATCACGAAAACCCCGGATGATACGCTGTAACGACTTGTTCGGCGGCGTTCCGAGATCGATGTGGCCAGCACCCTGCGGATGGTTTCAGCCAGTTGTTGCATCCCCACCGGCTTCATGACCATGGCTTGAATCCCCAGCGAAGGTGCGTTCTCTTCATTGATCTGTTCATTGTAGCCGGTGCAGAGGATGACGGGCAGGTCGGCGCGGGTGCCTTGACGGCATTGACCAGGCCGATTCCCGTTATTCCGGGCATGGTCATGTCGGTAATGAGCAGATCGAACCGATCCGGGCAGGCGCGGAAATCCGTTAAGGCGGCTTGGCTGCTGGTATGCGCCGTAACCATGTAGCCCAACTGTTCCAGAACCTGCCGCATGATGTCCACCAGCATCTCTTCGTCATCAACGACCATGATGTGCTCATGGCCGCCCGGCAACTGCTGATCAAAAATCGTCGGTTCATTGGCCATGGGCAACTCCGTGATGGGAAGATGGAGATGAAATTCGGTAAAGCGGCCCGGACGACTGAAGGCCCGGATGGTGCCGCCATTGCTTTTAATGATGCCATGGACCACGGAAAGGCCCATGCCGGTTCCCTTGCCGGTTTCCTTGGTGGTGAAGTAGGGGTCGAATATCCGCTCGATGATGGATTTGTCGATTCCATGCCCCGTGTCGGCTACCACCAGCCGGGCATAGTGGCCCGGTTTTAAGCAATTAAATTCATTTGTGGATTGGCTGTCCAGGGTGACAGGTTCCAATTGGACGGACAGGGTACCGCCATCGGGCTCCATGGCGTGGGCGGCATTGGTGCAAAGATTGAGCATGACCTGGTGAATCTGCGTGGCATCGGCCAGGATGGTGCAGGGGGTGTCGCAGATATCCTTTTCGATGGAGATGTTGGTGGGCAGGGATGCCCGCATTAACTTGAGGGATTCGGTGATGACGTGGTTGAGCTGGATCGGTTTGCGGCCGGATTCCTCCTTGCGGCTGAAACTGAGCAGTTGCTGAATCATTTCACGGGCGCGCAGGCTGGCCGTGAGAATTCGTTCCAAATTGGCTCGTGGGGCCTGGCCGGTGGGAATATCTGCCAGGGCCAACTCGGTGTTACCTAGGATGATGCTCAATACATTGTTGAAGTCATGGGCGATTCCGCCGGCCAAGGTGCCGATGGCTTCCATTTTTTGGGAATGGCGCAGCTGGTTTTGAAGCTTGCGTTTTTCGATTTCAAAGCAGATGTTGTCGCGCTGCATCTGGCGTTGCTTAAGGGCCTTCTCAACCCGGATGATCAATTCGTCGGGTTCGAAGGGTTTGCGCAGATAATCGCTGGCACCTTTGCGGATGGCCTTGATCGCCGAATCCACCGATGCCTCGCCGGTAACCATGATGAACGCCGCATCGCAGCGCTCGCGGTCCACCGAGTCGAGAACTTCGAATCCGGACATTTCCGGCATTTTTACATCCAGGATCACCAAGTCGGGCAGATCCGCGTGAATAAGGGTCAGGGCATGACGTGCATTGTTAGTTGTTTGAATCTGATAACCACTTGTTTCCAATACTAATTTTATGCTTTCAGTCATTTGCCGATCATCATCACAGATCAGCAGCCGGGGCAGATGCTCCATGCGGCACTCCTCAGGGGTTGATTCCGGTGCAGTAGCAGTATCAGATTCAATCGCCCGCAAGGGGCAATCCGTTAAGCCGGGCAGGGGACCATGAGCAAACCATGGAAAATCCGATGCGCCTGGCCGCAAGTGCGTGTTTTCTTCATCCGCCAGATAGCGATGCATAAACGCCGACTTTGGATCTTCGGTCGTCGCCACCTTGAAGTTCCATCAATAAACTGGCTGGCGGGGGTGCTGTTGGGACCACAATTGAAGGGAATGCCAATGTTGACATACTGCAGGCGTGCGACGGAATCAACGGTACCGATCGTTCCGTCATCATGATGAGGCCCCATCCGGCTCATGATTGGATTTGCTACGGGTGCAACGGAGATATGAAAACACCGCTGCATCGGGCTCATAGACGTTGGTGTGCCCGGTGTGCTGATGAGATAGAGATAGGCCACAACGCGATACCCTGTCAGATAATTCATTTGCATTCTGCACAGCGACAGCCAATTCTGTTCCAGGGGATGAAGTATACTGCAGGTGTTGCTGGTGTAACAGTATGTTTATTTTAAAGTTTTGTCAACTGGAGATGAGGACTGGCGGCAGGGTAAGCGCATTGGGTTGATTGTTCCTCTTTTTTCACGGGGAGCGACTTGCAAGGATCAAATCCAAATGCGGTTGCCCTGGGAACCGGCACCCAAGGCACGCGGATGATGCCTTAAAAGGGAGGCGGATATCAGCGGTTCTCTTGGTTGATCAGATCGACGATGGCGGCTTTCAATTTGAGGGAAAACGTCTCCGGCACCTGTTGGTGTTTAAGGTGGCGGCAGATATCGACCGTTTGTTTCAGGGTTTCGAGGCAGACCTGGCAGGGCTTGCACGCCTTGATGTGCGCTTCGATATCCTGGCAGGTGGCCATGTCCAACTCCCTGTCGATATATTCAGAGAGTCGTTCAAAAAGGGAAATGCATCCTTGGTGGGAATGGTTCGGATCAGTCCGTTTCATAGTAAGTCTTTAAGGCATCTCTGAGAAAAAGGCGTGCCCGGTGCAACCGTACTTTGATGTTGCTGGGCGTTAAATCCAGTATCTCGGCGGCTTCCTGGGTGCTGAAGCCTTCCACATCCCGCAAAACGATCACCAATCGATACTTTTCCGGCAGTTCCATGAGTGCTTTGCGGATGGCATTTCCCAACTCCTCGTCGAGAACCTGTGCCAGGGGTTGGGATGCCCAACGGGGCAGGTCCATGGGCAGCGCAGCCTCTTCCGCCGGAAGGAATTCGTCCAGGGAAAGTTCCCGATCCGGGGCGAATTTGGAGCGACGTTTTTTTCAGGCACGTACTCGTCGCAATCCGGTAGAGCCAGTTCTTAAATTTGGTTTCGTATCGAAATCCATTTAAGTATTTAAAAACATTTAAGAATGTATCCTGCACCATGTCTTCGGCATCGCTTGGATTGTCACACATGCGCAGACCGAAATTATACAGGCGCTTTTCGTAACGTTTGACCAGCTCATAAAAAAGATCCTGGCGACCGGCATTGATCGCCCGGATCAAGGTTGTGTCATTGTCGTCGTTTTTCGGTGGTCCTGACGGATTTGCCATCGCTACTTTTGCTTGTCAACTGACAGGCATCGCGCATTCATGTGTCGATACCCATTTTCGGTAGAATATAGGCCTGAAGTAAAATCCATACCCCTAGGATGGCCATCAGGATCAATATCTCTTTCATCGGTCGCCCCTTTCGCTTTATCGGTGACGTGTCTGTGCAACGGTTCGCCATGGTATCGGCAATAGCGATAATGAGACGGACGACGGATGATGGTTACAGTCTCGACGGATGCGTAAAAAGCCCGATATCGGCGTTACGCTTCATCCGATACATATCTTTTCATCATGCGATCAGTGCCTGGCTTTGATGCTGCCGGCATCGATGCCATATTTTTTTATTTTATAATGGATCGCGCGCCGGCTGATGCCTAATACTTCGGCAGCCTCTTTCTGGATGCCGCCGGTTTGCTCGAGTGCCCGCAAAATCGTATTTTTTTCACTTTCCTCCAGAGAGAGACAATTCTCATCCGCGACCGGCATATCACAGCTGTCCTGGATATCGGCCGGATGAAAATCCTCGGGCATAAGGGTGTTGTCCCGGCACAGGACGATCCCGCCCTCAATGGCGTTTTTCAATTCGCGGACATTGCCCGGCCAAGGATAGTCGCTCAGCCAATCCATGGTGGCCTGGGGGATGCTGACCGGCGGAACATTATGCTGGCTGCAAAATTGCCGGGCGAAATGCTCGGCCAGAAGGGGGATATCGGGCCGACGTTCGCGCAAGGGGGGAATGGTTAAGGTGACGACGCGGAGACGAAAAACAGGTCCTCACGAAACTGGCCGGCCTTGATCGATTCAATCAGATCGGCATTGGTGGCCGCGATGATTCGGCAGTCCACGGGCGTGCCCTTGAGCCCGCCGATTCTCCGAATGGTGCGGTCCTCGATGAAACGCAGCAGCCGGATCTGCATTTCATGGGAAATGTTGCCGATTTCGTCCAGGAACAAGGTTCCCGTATCCGCGGTTTCGATGAGCCCTTTTTTATCGCTCACCGCGTGGGTGAAAGACCCTTTGACATGGCCGAAAAGTTCGCTTTCCAACAGCCCCGCCGGTGTCGCCCCGCAGTCGACGACCACAAAGGGGTTCTTGCGTCGGGGCCCCATGTCGTGGATCATGTTGGCGATACGCTCCTTGCCGACCCCGCTTTCACCCAGAACGAGCACGTTGACACTGCTGTTGGCGACCTTTTTCACCAGCCCGTAGAGGTTTTTCATGGCCGGGCTTTTCACTTGCTCCTCACGATCCGTCTCAGGGGCGGGGACGGCACTGGACGAAGAAGATGCCGGGGGCTGAAATTCTTCCAATAGGGTCTGGATTTTTTCCGTTAGCGCCTTTCCGTCGAAGGGCTTTTCCACATAGTCCACGGCCCCGGCTTTGACGGCTTTGACCGCGTCGGCAATGTTGGCGTAGGCCGTCAGTAAAATGACCGGAAGACCGGGTTGGATTCGGGCGATCTCGGAGAGCAGGGTCATGCCGTCCATTTCGGGCATTTTGACATCGGAAACCACCAGATCAATGGACCGAGTTTTGATGACTTGAAGGGCTTTTCGTCCCCCATTGGATTTGTAGACGTTGAGTCCGCAACTGGAAAGGCGGGCATCCAGGACTTCCAGGACATTCGGATCGTCGTCCACGATCAGGACGGATTGTGGTGGGCGGCTCTCTTGCATGGGTTTATTCACTGGGTTCGGCGATTTCCGTTTTCTTTTTCTGAATAATCTGGTCGATCGCTTCCAGTGCCTTTATTTTTTCCTTGAGCGATTGGTTTTCGTCAAGGGCTTGGTCCAATTGCTGTTGCAGGTCGTCGACCTGTTTCGTTTTTTTCTTTAGCGCGGCGATTTCGGCCTTGAGCCGCTGTTCTTCCGTTTTTTGGTCGCTTTCGGCCGGACTGGCGGCCCCACCGGAAGCGGAAGACGATGCCAGCGGTGACTGGAGCCCATCGCGTTCCACGAGATTTTGGGGGATCATGTGGGCAATCAGCGGATCAAGGAGTGCCGGATCCAGCATGTATCCATTTTCCTTGGCCAATACGGCAAAATTGTGCCAAAGCCCGATGGCTGTGGCATAGGATTCGCGACTATTGGCCAGAATCAATCGGCAACAAATTTCTCCCAAGCCTGCGTCGCGGGCAAGTTTCGGGCTGGCGGTGCTGTTTGCCAAGGCGTTGAAACGCTGCAGGGCCGTTTCAACGTCGCCTTGGTCGTAGATGGCCAAGATCTGATCGAACGTGTCGTAATCGAGCCGGAATTTCTGGCGGTTCATCCGGTTTTCGACGTCCTGGAAGAAAGTTGCACAGCCTGTCAATACGGTAAGGAGAACCATCAAGCCTAGCAGCGGAGCAAAAGCGCGCAATTGGGTGGTCATTGAGTTTTTACTTTCATCTGGATCGAATGCCGTTTCGGCCAATCAAAAGGGGCGCGCCGGGCGCGACAAGGCGCCATGTTGCCCGGATCATCGATTTTTATGGATGCAAATGCTTATCCATTATCGAATGGACGATACCCTTTTGTTTTAATCACCATCGGGCGGCAATTCAAGAAAATTTAGAAATTGCCTTTCTTTCAAGTACGGTCGGGTTCAACGATCCGGTACACAAGGGAGCGTGAAGCCGAAGGTGCTGCCGTGTCCCACCTGACTGTTGACCCACACCGTTCCATGATGGGATTCAATAATGTTTTTGACAATGCTGAGACCCAAACCAACGCCCTCCAGGCGTTCGCGTTCCCGTTGGCCGCGATAATACTTGTTGAACAAAAATGCCTGATCCTCCTCCAGGATGCCCGGCCCCTGGTCGCTGACAAAAAACGAGAGGCGTTTCCGGTTGCGGTTGTAACGCACACCGATGGTGATTTGGGTATTCGGTTCGGAAAACTTGACGGCATTGGACAGGTAATTGAGCATGGCCTGTTGCAGCTGTTTGGCATCGCCGACAATGGGTGGCAATTGGTCCGGTATCTGAAGGGTCATCCCGATCTGTTTTGCTTCGGCAGCCAGTTTGATGCCCTTGATACAGTCGGTTACGAAGGTGTGGGGAACAATGGGTTCAAGTTGCATGTTCAACAGGCCGGGTTCCAGCCGCGAGGCTTGCATGAGATGACTGAGCAGGTTGCTGATCCGGGTGATTTCAGAACCGGCAATTTCCAGAAATTTTTGCTGCCGGGGGTTGATGGGGCCCATCACCTCTTCCCTGATCATATTCACCGATTCTCGAATCGAGGTCAGCGGCGTCCGGATTTCGTGGCTGAGCATGGAAATGAAATCCGAACGCATGCGTTCTTCCTTGAGCAGGCGTTGGGACATCTCGTTGAATGCATGCGCCAGTTCACCAAATTCATCTTTGCCGCGAACTTCCAGCGGCGTGTTGAGCCGGTCGGAGGAAAGCGCGCGAATTCCTTCCATCAGTTCTCTTAATGGGCGAACCATGGAATAGGTCAGGTAGAAGATCCCCAGAAGACCCACCAGGCTCGAGATCGCCAGACCGATGAGCCCATTTCTTGCCGAGAGGCGTCCCTTGCGGTTCAATTCCCGGGTGGTCTGCTCGATTTCCGCTTCATTGCTGATGCGTTCGGCTGAAATGATGTTGATCCAGGCATTGATCACCGCTTCGGGGATCCAGAAGCGATCCATCGCATCGGATGGATTGGCATTTGTCGCCAGATAGGCGGAAATGTCGGCTGCGTTGGGATAATTCTTATAGGCTCGGCCGATTTCGCGCCAGCCTTCGGCAATTTCATGACCCATTGCCGTCAGGCGGATGACCTGCGTCAGGTTCTCTTCGAAGGCTTTTTGGGCCTCGTTGTAAAAGGCGAGATAATCGGTTTTTTGAAGCAGCAGGTATTTCTGCCGGTTTTCCTCCATGCTCAAAAGGGCTTCGGAAATCTTTTTACTGGCCGAGGCAATCGCAAAGTTTTTGGCGACGATGGAACCGGACTGTCGCACGACTTCCTGTATATTGAGGTAAAGCACCAGAATGGTGCCATAGAAGATGGCAATAATGACGAGAAACCAAAGGGTCAGCCTCCCGGTGATGCCAAATCTGAGTTGCATGGGGCTCGCTCTCTCTTCGAACATGCATCGGCGCGTTCCATCGCTACACCATCAAACCTTCCGACGGCGTATCCGTTAACACACTCGAAATGGCAAAGCAAATGGCTTTATTTGTGCAGATTTTCCTATTTTCGGGACGATGGGCGGTTTATCCGTTCCCTTTGGCCACGATGCTATCGATCCGGTAGAAAACGGTCGAGGATGAATGCTGCAATGGCATCGATGTCACCGGTTGAAAACTGGGGTACGGATATATCCAGCCGCGCGTCGCAAACCATGGCCAAGAGGTTCTCATCTTCCAGGCAGGCGGGGGCTTGATGACGTTCGGGCCGGAAGATTTCGATTTTGGGCGCCTTGTCCCGCTTGAAGCCCTCGGCGATCAATAAATCCATGTCGTTGAAAAATGGAACCAGATCACTCAGGCGTTCGCTGTCGAAACGCTTGACCATGGCAACCTGGCCGGGCGATGCGACCATCACCGTATCGGCGCCGGCTATACGGTGGCGGTAACTGTCTTTGCCTTCGCGATCCATATCAAAACCGTGGTGGGCGTGCTTTACAACGCCAATCCGCAACCCGCGTCGCTTCAGGACGGGAATCAGTTTCTCAATGAGTGTGGTTTTGCCGGATTCCGACTTACCCACAATGGAAATGAGAGGCGGCAAGTTTTACTCCTTGAATGGCGAGGTTGAGGGTTGCCGGGTTTACGCGTGCACAATTTATAAAATTAAGCCGCTTAAGCGGCCTTGTCAAGATTGCGGTTAGCCTGTCGTTTTAGCGATCCCCGCTTGACCAAAGTCTCAATTCGTTCTACATTTTCGTGGTATTTCAGGTTATTCCAACTCAACCAGCCTTTCAGCCGGCCAATGCTTCCACAGACAGATGCGCGCGGCAGGCCCGTGCAAAGTCTTCAGGGTAGTGGCCATTGATCCAGCGCAGCTGGGCTTCGCTGAAAGCGCCTGGAGATTCGGGCAGCCTGGGCATGAAGGCCATCAGCAGTCGTTGGTCCGTACTCGGGTCATCGATGGCCTTGGGGTACTCGATGCTGGTGATCATGCGTGCCCCCATGCGTGTCAGGACCTTGACGGCGATGAAAATGGCGTGGTCCAGGGCAGCGCGCATGGGGGTGTCCGCCTCTACAATGTTACCGACGGCGATTTTGGGCATCAACTGCAGTTCCCATTGGGAGGTTTGGGCCTTGGGCACGAACAGCATCACCCGGTCGTCCTCGTAAACCACAAGGCTTTGTTCACCGTTAGGATTCCCGTCGGTCCGCCGGTTGCCAGCGATCGCCCGGGCGTAGCAGTCGAAAAAACCGCTTCCCGTTTCCCGGCGGTAGGCGCGCACGAAGTCGGCAACCAGATCGCCACATCCATATGCCGATAATTCTCCTTTTCCGTCGAACAGGGGCACCCGGGATGGAATCAGCGCGTATTGCTGGTGAATCTGTTGGTGAGACGCATGCAGACGATAACCGCTGGGGCTGTAGTCGAAACCGAAATTCCAGCCCCATAGCGTCCGGTTGAAGTCCAGACCGGCGAGGTTGCGGGTTTGATCGCAGATTTTTTTTCGCAGGGTTTCGAGTTCCGCTTCGGTCAGACAGCGTCGGCTGGGCATCGGGGAGAGGTTCAGCAGGCCGGCCAGCCGGCCGTAGGTCCGTTGGTAGTAGAGGTGACGCAGGCCGGTCATGTCCGTCGCGGTGACGGCCGCCACCCGGTAGCGGGTGGCGTCATTGGCCATGTTGGCGGCATAGTGCCCCCAGGGAATATAGGAATTGCGCCGCAGATATTCGAATACGTGGCTGTTTGGATCCGGGTGCCATTCGCCGACGATTTCGCTGCCTCCCTGGGCGCCGGGACGAAGGACCATGGCTTGCCGGTAGACGGCGGGAAGGTGGATATTGTTGGCCACGGCCTCGAAAAGGGCGTCGTCGATGATTTTTGCCCGGATTCGACCGGCCGGGGTCTTCTCATAGGCCAATCCCCAGGGCAGGCCACTGGTGGCATCCGTGCAGAAATCGGTTGCCAGATGGGCCAAGGCGCACAGATCGCGGGGGTCGGTGGAGGTCACCGCCAGTGCCAGCTGCAACGGTCGGGGAAGTTCGGCAATCGCCGCTTTCGCCTGTTTTTCATCTGCATGCCCGGCGCAAAAGGAGATTTCCGGCGGCTGCGGCAGGCAAATGGCTTCGGGCACTAGCGCCCGGGCATCGGCCCAGGCCTTGCCGATATAGGTGGTACCGCGGAAGGGAAAGGCGTTGGGGATCTCGAAAATCGGGTCTGCCGAAGGCTCATGAACCGGCCCGGTTGGGAAATTGGCCGTGTTCGTGTGGCGGGTGCCATCGGGCAGGCAGCCCAGATCGGCCAGGGCGTCATGGATGCGAAAATTATCGGCCGAAAACCGGGGGCGGTGGATACCGTAGACAAACCGGCCTTCCGGTGAAACACAGGTGCGTTGGGGCATGGATGTCTTCCCCTGGTTGTTTGGGCAAGCTAGTAAAACCGCCACAGGCAAGCTGTGACGAATCCGTCAATGGCGACGGGACCGTTATCTCATATTCCGCAGATGATTGCGAGCCTTGATACCGTTGATGTGTCCGCCGTCTTAAAGCGTATCCCGATTTCTGGCATGATAATTTCATATTAATCCTGCGAAACGATGGGCGTTGCCATGCCCAATGAAGATCCGTATTTATTTAACGCGCTGAAAATACAGTCTGAATTAGAAAGGATGCCGAACATGACGCACCGGAATGCGCCAGTGGCGATTGCTGTTATTGGACTGGCATGCCGATATCCTGACGCTCCAACACCGCGTGAACTCTGGGAAAACGTCCTTGCCCGGCGCCGCCAGTTCAGGCGGATGCCCGACTGCCGTCTGCCGCTGAGTGATTATTTTGATGCGGATAAAAGCATTCCGGACAAAACCTATGGCCGCCAGGCCGCCGTTATCGACGGATTTGATTTTGATTGGGCCCGTCGACGAATTCCGCTTTCAACCGTTCGCACCACCGACATCGTGCATTGGCTGGCGCTGGAAACCAGTTTGTCCGCCATCGCCGATGCCGGGTACGCCCGTGAGACCCTGCCGGGAGAACGCACCGGGGTGATCATCGGCAACACCCTGACCGGCGAACAGGTCCGGGCCAACACCATGCGGCTGCGCTGGCCCTTTATCCGTCGGGCGCTGCATACGGCCGCACGGGCCCAGGGGCTGGACGATCAACAGTTGCACCAACTTACCCAGGCCTTGAAACGGCGTTACAAAGCGGTTTTCCCGCCGGTGGATGAAGACACCCTGGCCGGCGGCCTGTCCAACACCATTGCCGGACGGATTTGCAACTACCTTGACTTGATGGGCGGTGGGTTCACCATTGACGGCGCCTGTTCGTCATCCCTTTTGGCCGTGGCCGATGCCGCCGCCCGCATGGTGGATGGGGAGCTGGATCTGGCGATTGTCGGCGGCGTGGATATCAGCCTCGATCCATTCGAATTGGTTGGCTTTGCCAAGACCGGGGCCCTTTCGGACGGGGATATGACCGTATACGACCGCGGCGGTAAGGGATTTATTCCCGGAGAGGGCTGCGGTTTCATCGTACTCAAGCCCCTTGACGCGGCCCGGCGCGACGGCAACCGGGTTTATGCCGTGATCCAGGGGTGGGGCATTTCCTCCGACGGCGGTGGGGCGGGCATCACCGCGCCCAATGCAAAGGGACAGGCGATGGCCCTGGAGCGGGCCTATCTGCGTGCGCCATATGCATTTAAAGACCTCGATTTCATCGAAGGCCACGGTACCGGCACCACCGTGGGTGACCGAACCGAACTGGAGGCCATCGCCCGCATGCTCGGGAGGACACCGGTGTCCCGCGGGCAATTGCGTCCCTGCGGAATCACCTCCCTCAAATCCATCATCGGCCATGCCAAGGCGGCGTCGGGGATCGGTGGCCTGATCAAGACGGTGATGGCGGTCAACCGGCGGGTTGTCCCGCCCACCGCCGCCTGCCACGAGCCTCACCAAGCCTTTGACGGGGCTGCCAGACGGCTCTATCCCGTCCGACAGGGACGGGTTGAGGCCGGTGACAAACAATTGACGGCCGGTGTTTCCTCCATGGGCTTCGGCGGCATCAATTGCCATGTCACCCTGGTTTCCGGTGATGCACCGGACGATCGGCTCAAACCGGTGTTGCCGGAAAGCATCCTTCTGGCGCATGCCCAGGAGAATGAAGTGTTCATCCTGGGGGCCGACAGCCATGCGACCCTGCTCGAAAAAATCACCGAACTGATGGATCTGGTCGATGGCATCAGCATTGCGGAATTGACCGATCTGTCTGCCACGCTGAGCCGGCAGTTGCCCGACCCCGCGACAGTGCGCGCGGCGGTGGTCGCCGGGCACCCCGATGAACTGGCCAGTCGCCTGGAACAATTGAAAACCGTGCTTGCGCAGGGGGCACCGGCCGATCAGGCGCGGGGGTCACGGCGATCAGTCCAGACGTCTGGCTGGGCCAAGGCGACGACGCGCCGCGGGTCGGTTTTTATTCCCCGGTCAAGGCGCTCAGCAGATCAACATGGCCCGGATCCTGGTGCAGCGGTTTTCCTGGGCGCACAGCCTGGTTCAAAAGGCCGATCAGATCAGCACGGATCGTCTCGGCATTCCGGTCAGCAGGCTGATTTTTCGCGATCTGGACCGGGCCCCCGGGCCAGAGGAGCGGGACCGCTGGCTGGGCGCCCTATCACGAACGGAGAATGCCCAGCTGGCCATCTGCCTGACCTCGATGCTCTGGCTGGCCCTGTTCGACCGGTTGGGGGTGTATCCCCATGCCGTTGCCGGCCACAGCCTGGGCGAGTTGACTGCCTGCCATGCCGCGGGGTGCCTGGATGCGACGGAATTGCTCGATTTCGCCACGCTGCGCGGTCAGGCCATGGCGCTGCGGGATGAGGTTCAGGGTGCCATGGTTAGCCTGCGCTGCGATGCCCAAACCGCCGAGGCCCTGCTTCCCCGTGTCGATGGCTATCTCACCGTGGCCAATCTCAACAGCCCCCGCCAGACGGTGCTTTCCGGTGAGCTGGCGGCGGTCGAGACCATGGTTCGCGTGGCCCAGCAAAGCGGTATCAGCGCACGCCTGTTGCCGGTCTCCGGTGCCTTCCACAGCCGCCTTTGCGCGGATGCCGCCCAAATGGTGGCGGAGATCCCCTTTTTGCAACGGGATTTCCAACCGACGCGGTGCAGGATCTTCTCCAGTACGGACGGTGAGCCGTCGTCGTTCAAACTGCCCCTCAACACCCATTTTTCCCGTCAGATTCTGTCCCGGGTGGATTTTATCCGTGTGAGCCACAGCATGGCGGCCGAGTGCGATCTGATGATCGAACTGGGGCCTGGCCGGGTGCTCAGCAATCTGGTGCGGGACAATTTCGCCGATGCCGGGCCGCCCTGCCTGCCCGTTGAGGGGACCGCCGGTGGCATGGGGGATTTTAACCGGGTCCTGGCGATGATGTTTTCCCATGGGGTATCCCTGGATTGGGAGGTCCTGTTTGAAAACCGGCTGATCCGGCCCTTTGTTCCGGCGGTGCAGAAATCCTTTGTGACCAATCCCTGCGAGCTCCTCGAATCCACCGCCGGTCCGGACGACATCCCGGACGGCACAGCGCCCGACATCGTTCATTCGGTGCTGTCCGATGCCTTCAACGGGCTTCCCGAAGCGTTGGTGAACCGCTATTTGGAAACCCGGGGGGCGTTTTTGAACCGGATGGTCCAGGCGGATCTGGAGTTCTGGGATCCGGCCGCCGGCGTGCCGACCGGATCCGGTGTGAAGCAAATAGGCCTGGCCGCTGCCGATGCAGGGACGGCGGTCCAGGATTCGCTTTTCCGAATGGTGGCGACCCTGACCGGTTTTGCCCCCGAGACCCTCTCCCGCGACGCACGCCTTTTGGACGATCTTAACCTCGATTCCATCAAGGCCGGCGATTTGATCGCCCGTTTTGCCCGGGAGAACGGCATTGTTTTCCCTGACCCGGCCCTGCTTGCCAATGCCTCCCTGGGCGAGTTGAGCGATGCCGCCCAACGGCTGCACGGCGATGCGTTGCCGGCACAGGCGCACCCGGCCGTCGCCCCCGATGCCCTGGGACAGCGTCTGTTGCAGATGGTCGCCGACGTCACCGGATTTCCGATGGAAAGTCTTGGCCTTTCCATGCGGCTTCTGGACGATCTGAATCTCGATTCGATCAAGGCCGCCGATCTGGTGGCACGGTTTGCCGGTGAAATGCGGCTGACCGGTCGCGTCGATGCCCAGTCGCTGGCCAATGCCAGCCTGGAGCAGGTGGTGAAGGCGATCACCACGGCGCTTGAAACCCGTGTGGTCGCACCTTCCGCAGCACCGGACGCCTGGGTGAACTTCTGCGGCAGGCGGCGCAGATCACCGGGTTCACCGGTGAATCCCTGAACCTGGAGCGTCCCGTCGAACAAGAACTTAAAATGGGGCCGGATAAGCTCAAGACCCTGGTCGAGCGAACCGCCAAAACCCTGAACATCGAGGCGCACCTGGACCTGGAGCCGCTGTCCCACCGCAGCTTGCGCCAGATCGGCGAAATTCTCCGCCGCATGGTCGAACAGCAGCAGGGGACCGGTGAGGATCAACCGATAAGCACTGCCGCCCAGTCCACATGGTGCGTGACTATGTGATGGACCTGGTTGCCGCGTCCTATCCCCGGCTTCCCGAGAACTGGCGCAACCGTTCGGAAAACGACTGGCAGAAAGCCCGTGTCCTGGTGCTTCACGGTGAAGAAACAGCCGATGTGGCCGAGGAATTTCGCAAAAATCTGTTCTATCGCGGCGCATTCATCCAGGTGCACACCTTTGATGCGCTTGCGACGGCCAGCGCCCTGCAGGACGCCAGTTTTTCCCATCTGATCGCCATTTTGCCCAAAAACGGAACACCCGATAAAGATCGTACGGCGCTCTTGAAGCGCATGATCCGAATTCGGGCCAGCCTGACATCCGTTCCACCGGCGGCCAGCGCGCCGCGTCGCACCACCACGGTGACCTGGGTGCAGTTCGGCGGCGGATGGTTCGGCCGCGACCCGCGCTTCGCCAGAATTGACCGCTGTTCGGCAGTTGCCTTGGGCGCCAGCCTGCATCTGGAACGGGCCGATCTGAAGGTGCGCGTGTCGATTTCTGCCCGGCCCTGCAGGCCGAAATCATCGCCTGGGAAACCATGGCCGAAATGATCACCCAGGAGAGCTTTGCCGCCGTGGGCTATGATCTGGATCGGACCCGTCGGGTGTTGATGCCGCGACTGATCCAACCCGTCGATTTCAAGCCCCGCAGCGGCCGCTGGTCCAGGGATGACGTCATCTTGGTGACCGGCGGGGCCAAGGGGATTACAGCCGCCTGCGCCCTGGCCGTGGCGCGTGAAACCGGTGCCCGCATGGCGCTGGT